>NZ_DAIQNN010000012.1:0-63332 GCF_036788415.1 Rubrimonas sp.
TGATGCCCCAGGGCACCTCGTGCTCGTTCTTGCAGGCCGTGACGCAGGCGTTGCACTCGATGCAGCGCTCGGCGTCGCAGAGGAACTTCATGCGTGCCATTTACTGTGATCCTCCCTCAGGCCCGCTCGATCCGGCAGAGCGTGGCTTTCGTCTCCTGCATCTGCGTGACGGAGTCGTAGCCATAGGTCTGCGCGGTGTTCGAGCTTTCGCCCAGCACGTAGGGGTCCGCGCCCTGCGGGTATTTCGACCGCAGATCCGCGCCCTGATAGAAGCCGCCGAAATGGTAGGGCATGAAGGCCACGCCCTGGCCGACCCGGTTGGTGACCATCGCCATCACCCGGATCTTGCCGCCCTCGGGGCCGTGCAGCCACACCATCTCGCCGTCGCGGACGCCCAGATCGTTGGCGTCGCGCGGGTTGATCTCGACGAACATGTCCTGCTGGAGTTCCGCAAGCCAGGGGTTCGACCGGGTCTCCTCGCCGCCGCCCTCGTACTCCACCAATCGGCCGGAGGTGAGGATGATCGGGAAGTCCTTGGAGAAGTCCTTCTCCTGGATCGAGGCGTAGAGCGTCGGCACGCGCCAAGCCTTGCGGTCGGTGTAGGTGCCGTATTCCGCCACCAGATCGCGCCGCGGCGTGTAGAGCGGCTCGCGGTGCAGCGGAACCGGGTCCGGGAAGGTCCACACCACGGCGCGGGCCTTGCCGTTGCCGAAGGGCGCGCAGCCATGCTTGAGCGCGACGCGCTGGATGCCGCCCGACAGGTCGGTCTTCCAGTTGACGTCGCCAATCTTCTCGACCGAGCCGGCCACCGCGAGGATCTTCTGCCGTTCGGCGTCGGTCAGGTCGCCGTCCCAGCCGAGATCCATGAGCATCTTCATGGTGAACTCGGGGTAGCCGTCTTGGATTTCCGAGCCGACCGGATAGACGCCGTCGGCCAGCAAGCTCGCGCCTTCCCGCTCGACGCCGAAGCCCGCGCGGAAGCCCATGCCGCCGTCCATGACCGGAACCGTCACGTCGTAGAGGTTCGGCGAGCCGGGGTGCTTGACCTCAGCCGTGCCCCAGGCCGGCCAGGGCAGGCCGTAATAGTCGCCGTCGCAGGGGCCGCCATTGGCGCGCAGCGTCGTCTTGTCGAAGGTGTGCTGGTTGGCCATGTGCAGCTTCAGCCGTTCGGGCGTCTGGCTGGTGATGCCGATCGTCCACATGCCGCCCAGATACTCCTTGGCGACATCCTCGATCACCGGCTCGTCGCCCTGGATCGCGATGTTGCGGAACATCCGGTCGGTGAAGCCGAACTTGTCCGCGAACATCTTGATGATCACGTGGTCGGGCTTGCTCTCGAACATCGGCGCCATGATCTGCTCGCGCCACTGGATCGAGCGGTTGGACGCCGTCACCGAGCCGGTGGTCTCGAACTGGGTCGCGGCCGGCAGCAGGTAGCAGTTGTCCTTGCGGTCGTGCAGCACGGCCGAAACAGTCGGGAACGGATCGACCACGACCAGCAGGTCGAGCTTCTCCATCGCCGTCTTCATCTCGGTCATGCGGGTCTGCGAGTTCGGCGCGTGACCCCAGAGCACCATCGCCCGGGTGTTGTCGGGCTGGTCGATGTTCTCCTTGGCTTCGAGGACGCCGTCGATCCAGCGCGACACCGGGATGCCGCTCTCGTTCATCAGGAACTTGTCCTTGCCGTCCGCGCCCTTGATGGTGGCGAAGCGGCTCTTCAGCCAGTCGAGATCCTCGCCCCAGACGCGCGCCCAGTGGGCCCAGGCGCCGGCCACGAGGCCGTAATAGCCCGGCAGCGTGTCCGACAGCACGCCGAAATCGGTCGCGCCCTGCACGTTGTCATGGCCGCGGAAGATGTTCGTGCCGCCGCCGGCCTTGCCCATGTTGCCGAGCGCCAGCTGCAGGATGCAGTAGGCGCGGGTGTTGTTGTTGCCGTTGGTGTGCTGGGTGCCGCCCATGCACCACACGACGGTGCCGGGACGGTTGTTGACCAGCGTGCGGGCCACCCGCTCGAGCTGCGAGCCCGGCGTGCCGGTGACGCGCTCGACTTCCGCCGGGTTCCACTTGGCGACTTCGGCCTTGATCTGGTCCATGCCCCAGACGCGGGTGCGCAGGAACTCCTTGTCCTCCCACCCGTTCTCGAAGATGTGCCACAGGATGCCCCAGACCAGCGCGACGTCGGTGCCGGGCCGGAAGCGGACATATTCGTCGGCATGCGCCGCGGTGCGCGTGAAGCGCGGGTCGCAGACGATGAGCTTCGAGTTGTTCTGCTCCTTGGCGCGCAGGATGTGCAGCAGCGACACCGGATGCGCCTCGGCGGGGTTGCCCCCGATGAAGAACATCGCCTTGGAGTTGAACATGTCGTTGGTGGAGTTGGTCATCGCGCCGTAACCCCACGTGTTCGCGACGCCCGCGACCGTGGTGGAGTGGCAGATGCGCGCCTGGTGGTCGACGTTGTTCGACCCCCAATAGGCTGCGAACTTCCGGTAGAGATAGGCCTGCTCGTTGTTGAACTTGGCCGAGCCGAGCCAGTAGACGCTGTCAGGGCCGCTTTCTTCGCGGATCTTCAGCATCTTGTCGCCGATCTCGTTAATGGCGGTGGCCCAGTCGATGCGGGTCCACTGGCCGTCCACGAGCTTCATCGGGTATTTCAGGCGGCGTTCGCCATGCGCATGCTCGCGCACCGCCGAGCCCTTGGCGCAATGGGCGCCGAGGTTGAACGGGCTGTCCCAGCCGGGCTCCTGCCCGATCCAGACGCCGTTCGAGACTTCCGCGATCACCGAGCAGCCCACCGAGCAGTGGGTGCAGACGGATTTCTTCAGCTCCACCGCCCCCTGGACGGCGGACGCCGCTTCGGCGGGCCGCGTGGCCCCGAAGTTCAGCGCGGCGGCGGCGGCGAGGCCGCCCACGGCGAGACCGGAACCACGGAGGAAGCTGCGGCGGTCGACGGTTTTTTCAGCGATGCGGGTCAGGGCCGAGACCGGGCGGGGGGCCATTCCAACCCCACCCGTTTTTCTCCTGAGCATGTGCGTTTCTCCTGTGACGCGCGGCCGTTGCCGACCGACGACATGGGGTTTCAGTTGCGACGGCGGCCGATCAGAACCGGCAGCTGTCGATGTAGGCCTTGACGTGCGCCGTCTCGCGGTAGCCGTCGCCGGCCGCCGTCTCGACGGACGCGCTCGCGGCGCTCGCGCCGGTCGCCGAGGCGACGCCGGCGCCCACGGCGCCGACCGAGGCGAGGCGGAGGAAATCGCGGCGGCTGGCCGCGGCGTCCTTCTCTGCCATTGTGCTCTCCCTCCAATTTGCGCCGCCTGCGCGGCGCTCCATCCCGGGGGCGCGAGCCCCCGAACTCCCCGGCTGCGCGCCTTCAGGCCTGCAGGCGGAAACCCGTCTTCTCGATCTCGACGAAGGCCGCGCCCAGCGCGCCGACAGGGGCGTAAAGCCCCGCGAACACCGCCTTCTCGAGGTCCGAGAAGAAATGCCCCGCCCAGGGGGCGAGGTGGCGGTTGTAGAAATCGCGCTGTTCGGCCAGGGGGACGGGTCCGCGGTAGCGGCCCCTGATCAGCCCCGCCATCATGTCGCACAGGCTCGCGATGTGGTCCTCGGGCTCGCTGACATGCTCGGCGCGCGCGATGCCGAGGCGGGCCATGTCGTCGCGCAGCGTGGCGAGCGGCTTCTCGTTCAGGAAGCCCGTCAGATAGTAGCTGGCGTAGGGCAGCAGCTCGCCGCGCCCGACGCCGATGAACAGGTCGGTGTACTCGCGGTCGGCGCGTTTCACGTCGAACTGCGCCGCGCGCTCGGCGAGCAGGCCGAAGGCCTTTCCCACCGCGCCTTCGCCGGGCTCGATCGCCGCGCAGCTCTTCAGAAGCTCGGCGGAGGGCGACCGCGCGAGGAGGGCGGCGAGAAGATCGTAGACGTTCGCCCGGATCTGATCTTCCTCGGGCAGTAACTGCGCTGCGCGTTCGGTCGCGGACATGCCGCCGACTCTCCGGTCTTGGGGTGTGGATTTGCGCGAAAGAGTTCGCACAAACCACTCTCAGCCAAAGACGCTACGCCCGTTCCAGTATTTCCGTCCAGTGAAAAGCGCTTCGAATTCAGCTCTCGTCAAAGCGAAAGACCATTCGCCGCGGCTTCGGGGGCGTCGCTGCGGCGCCGAATTGCGTTCGCGCTGCAGCATCCGCGTCACGTTGTCCCAAAGCAATTTCGTCGGGATTTGGACTTAAGTCGGAGAGTTCTGTGTCGAACCGGTCCTTTTCTTGTTGCAATGCGGCGGAACGACGCGAATCGGGTGGGCGGACATGCGGCCGCGCCGGCCGGCCGCCGCCGGCCGCCTCCGCGTCGCGCGCGGCCTCTCCCTCGGCGACCGCATCCCCCGGCTCGACCGTCTCCGCGTCCGACTCCGGCTGCTGGACGGCATCTCCCGCCGCTGCGTCCTCCGCCGCCGCGCGCTCCGCCTCCTCTTCCGCCTTGCGCGCCAGCGCCTCGACATGGGCGCGCAGGCCCTGGCCGACGACGTAGCTCGACCGGACGGCTCCCGCGCCGACGGCCGCGTCCGTGTAGTCGTCGGCGTAGTCGCGCAGGCCGTCGAAACAGGCCAGCTGGCTGTCCGGGGTCACCGCCCACATGCGCCGCAGGGCGAGGCGCTTCAGCCGCGACGGCACGCCCGCGCGCAGGAACGCGCGCGCCTGTTCGGTGTCGAGGATGCTGTCCGGGGCGGGCAGATCGAGCCGTTCGAGGATCTCGGCGTCGCTCATCTTCTCCGCTTCGGCGTCGCTGACGGAGGGCGGCCCTTCCCTCTCGGCGTTCTCCGGCGCGGGCGCCGCAGGCTGCGCGGACAGGTCGCGCTGCGCCGCCTCGGTCGCCGCCCGCTCCGCCGCCTCGGCCGCGACCCGGCGCTTGCGCTGCGACCAGCGCGCAAGGAATCCGTCGTCGCTCATGCGCCGCCTCCGCTGCGCCCGCGCGGCTTCAGCTCGCCCGGCGTGCGGAACACGTCGCTCGCCTGCCGCACGCGCGCGTCGCCTTTCGCGTTCGCGAAGGCTGTCGGATCGGCCGGCGCGCGCTGTCGCTTGCGGAACGCCTCTGGCTCGTAGTGGGTCTCGACGAACTCGGCGATCCAGCCCGCCAGCGCCGGGGTGAGGGGGATCCGCTCGATCAGCTCCTCCCCGGTCTCGAGCGTGAGTTGGGCCTCGTGGGGCGAGGCGGTCAGCGCGTGGAGCCGGAAGGGGCGGTCGGCCTCGCCGGTCTTGTGCATCACCGCCCAGATCGACGGCGCGCCGGAATCGAGGTTCTCGGCGTAGGCCTCCGCGTCGGCCCGATGCAGCACGAGCGCCCCCGTCGCGGCGTGGAACTCCACCGCGTCGCCCTCGCGGCGCAGTTCGCGCCAGTCGGCGTCCTCGGCGCCGGGCAGCGCGGCGACGGCGCGCCAGCACCACTGGCTCCAGCGCGTGGCGCCGGGCGTGCGGCGCACCACGATCCCGACAGGTATCGACCTCCTGCGCTCCATTCGCCGCTCTCCCCGTCGCTTGCGCCGTTGCGTGGCGAAGTTAGACTGACTCCAAACACGGCGCAAATCACCGCGCCGCCGAGGAGACGTCGATGAGCCAAAGCGCCGCTGCGCCCCGTCTGTTCCTGTGCGACTGCCTCGGCAGCCAGAGCGTCGATCCCGGGACGGCGGCGCCCGCCTGCGGCGCGACGGCGGAGAGCCCTGCGACGCATCTGTGCCGGCGCGAGATCGGGCGCGTCTCGCAGGCGCTCGAAGCCGGCGCGCAGGTGATCGTCGCCTGCGGGCAGGAGGTCGCCGTGTTCGCGGACCTCGCCGAGGAACTCGGCGCCTCGGACCGGCTGACCTGCGTCGACATCCGCGACCGCGCCGGCTGGAGCGACGAGGGCGCGCAGGCCGGCCCCAAACAGGCGGCGCTGCTGGCGATGGCGCGGGTCTCGGGGCCTGCGACGCCGGCGCTCACGCTGAAATCGGACGGCGCGCTGCTGATCCTCGGCGCCGCCGACGTCGCCATCCCCGCCGCCGAGAAAGTCGCCGACCGCCTCGGCGTCACCGTCATGCTGCCCGCGCCGGAAGAGGCGGTTCCGCCCTCCGACGGCGCGATCCTCGTGACGACGGGGCGCGTCGCTCAGGCCAGCGGCTGGCTCGGCGCCTTCGGGGTGAAGGTGGCGGCCTTCGCCGAGGCCGAGCCTGCGGGGCGCGGCGGCCTGCGCTTCGGGCGGACCCGCGACGGCGCGCAGACCGAATGCGACCTGATCCTCGACCTCACCGGCGGCGCGCCGCTGTTTCCGGCGCATGAGAAGCGCGACGGCTATCTGCGCGCCGACCCGCGCGACCCCGTCGCCGTCGCCGAGGCGCTGCTCAAGGCCACCGCGCTCGTCGGCGAGTTCGAGAAACCCCTCTATGTCGACTTCGACGCCGGGCTCTGCGCCCACACCCGCGCGCGCAAGCAGGGCTGCGACCGCTGCCTGCAGGTCTGCCCCGCCTCCGCCATCGTCCCCGACGGCGACGCGGTGCGCATCGACCCCAACATCTGCGCCGGCTGCGGCGCCTGCGCCGCCGTCTGCCCCTCGGGCGCCGCGAGCTACGCCTATCCGCCGCTCTCCACCCAATGGCGCCGGCTCGACGCGATGGCGCAGGCGTGGCGCGCCGCGGGCGGAAGGGCGTTCCGTCTGCTGCTGCACGACGCTGCGGGGCTCGAATTGATCGAGGCGTCGGCGCGCTTCGGGCGCGGCTTGCCCGCCGACGCGATCCCCTTCGCGCTCAATCAGGCGACGATGGCCGAGCACGGCCACATGCTCGCCGCGCTGGCGATGGGCGCATCCGAAGTCGTCGTCCACCTCCACCCGCGCAAGGCCGACGAAGCCGACGCGCTGAAAGGCCAGATCGCGCTCGCCAACGCGCTTGCGACGGGGGCGGGATTGCCGGGCGCGCGCGCCCGTCTCGTCGAGACCGACGACCCCGACGCGCTCGAGGCCGCCCTCTGGGTCGCGCCCCCCGCGCCGCACAAGGCGCAGCCGATCACCCCGCTCGGAACGCGCCGCGCCGTCACCCGGCAGGCCGTCCGCGCGCTCGGCGCATCGACCGGCTCCATGAAGGAGGCGATCGACCTGCCGGCGGACCTGTTCCCCTCCGGCCCGCCCTATGGCGAGATCAAGGTGAACACCGAGGCCTGCACCCTCTGCCTCGCCTGCGTCTCGGTCTGCCCCTCGGGCGCGCTGCTCGACAACGCGGACCGTCCGCAGCTGCGCTTCATCGAGGACGCGTGTCTGCAATGCGGGATTTGCGCGAACGCCTGCCCGGAGAACGCCATCGCGCTCGCGCCCCGCTACCTCACGACCGCGCAGGCGACCGCCCCGCAAGTTCTCAACGAGGAAGAGCCCTTCGCCTGCGTCGACTGCGGCAAGCTCTTCGGCGTGAAATCCACCATCGAGAAGATCTCCGAAAAGCTCGCCGACAAGCACTGGATGTTCGGCGACGACAAGCGCGTGCGGATGATCCAGATGTGCGACGACTGCCGAATCCGCGCGCAATACCATTCCGACAACAACCCCTTCGCCTTTGGAACGCGCCCGCGGATGCGCACCACCGACGACGACCTCGCCGAGCGCGCCGCATCGCAGGCCGCCGAAGCCGCGAAAGGGAGGACCGAGCATTGAGCCGTCTCAACCGCCGTCATGTCCTCGGCGGGGGCCTCGCCGCCGCGCTCGCCCCCGCCTTCGCCCCCCGCCTCACCCTCGCGCGGGAGGGCGACGTGCAGGTGCTGACCGCCGCCCCCGCCACCGCGCCCCTCGGCGCGCCGGAACTGCCGGACACGGGCGTCTGGGCCTATGACGGGCAAGTTCCCGGCCCGCTCATCCGCGCCACGGCGGGCGAGCGCGTGCGCGTCCTGCTGCGCAACGGGCTCGACCAGCCGACGACCATCCACTGGCACGGAATCCGCATCGACAACGCGATGGACGGCGTGCCGCACATGACCCAACACCCCGCGCCCCCGGGCGGCGAGTTCCTCTACGACTTCGTCGCGCCGGACGCGGGGACCTTCTGGTATCACCCCCATTCGAGCGCATGGGAGCAGGTCGCGCGCGGCCTCTACGGTCCGCTCATCGTCGATCCCCCCGGCGGGCCAGAGGCCCCGCGCGAGCTCGTCGCGATGGTCGACGACTGGCGGCTGACCGAGGACGGGCAAATCCATGAGAGCTTCGGCTCAGGTCACGACGCGAGCCATGCCGGCCGCCTCGGCAACTGGCTGACGGTCAACGGCCGCTCGTCGCCCGGCTACCCCGCCCGCCCCGGCGAGACGCTGCGGCTGCGGCTGATCTCCCCCGCCAACGCCCGCATCATGTCCTTCGACTTCGCCGGGTTCGCGCCGCTCCTTCTCGCGCTCGACGCCGCCGCGCTCGACGCGCCCGAGCCGGTCGACGGCCCGGTCGCCCTCGCCCCCGGTCAGCGCGCCGACCTCTGGCTCACCATGCCCGACGCGCCCGGCGTGGCCCTCGTGCATGAAGTCTCGACGGGCGAGCCCACCGACGCCTTCGCCTTCGAGATCGCCGGCGACCCCGCCGCCGCCGCCGCGCCGCCGCCTCTCATGCCGTGGGGCCAGCGCGCGCCGGACCTCTCCGCCGCCCGCGTCGCGATGCTGCGCATGGAGGGCGGCGCGATGCGCTGGTTGGCGCAGGCCGAGCACAAGGGCGAAGTCCTCGACGGTCGCGCGCTCGCCGAACGCGGCCAGTTCTGGGCCTTCAACGGCGTCGCCGACATGCCGCCCGAGCCGCTGATCACGCTGCGCCGCGGCGAGACCGCGATCCTCGCCATGCGCAACGACACCCGCTGGCGCCACGCCATGCACCTGCACGGCATGCATTTCCGCGTCGTCGCCCGCAACGGCGCCGAAACGCTGGAGCCGTGGCGCGACACCGTCCTAATGCAGCCCGGCGAAGCGATCGACGCGGCCTTCAGCGCCGACAATCCCGGCGACTGGATGCTCCACTGCCACATGCTCTCCCACGCCGAATCCGGGATGCACACATGGATTCGAATTCTGCCGGACCCGGTCTGACAATGTCCGTCGAAGGCAAGACCGTGCTGGTCACCGGCGCCAGCCGCGGCATCGGGCGGGCCACCGCCGAGGCTTTCCTCGCCGCCGGCGCCCGCGTGGCGCTGGCCGCGCGCGACGAAGCCGCCATCGCCGCGATCGCCGAAGCGCATGGCGACCGCGCCCACGCCATGGCCTGCGACGTGTCCGACCCCGCATCGGTGGACGCGCTCTATGCGCGCATCGCCGACGCCTTCGGCCGCCTCGACGTCGTGTTCAACAACGCCGGCGCCGCGATGTTCTCCACGCCGGTCGGCGATGTCGGCTGGGAGGACTGGCGGCGCGTGCTGTCGGTCAATCTCGACGGCGCTTTCCTGATCGCGCGCGGCGCTTTCCGCATGATGCGCGAGCAGCAGCCGCAGGGCGGGCGGATCGTCAACAACGGCTCGATCTCGGCCCATGCGCCGCGCCCCGGCTCGGTCGCCTACACCGCCTCCAAACATGCGATCACCGGGCTGACGAAATCCCTCTCGCTCGACGGGCGGCCTTACGGCATCGCCTGCGGCCAGATCGACATCGGCAACGCCGCGACCGACATGACCGCCGCGATGGCGAAGGGCGTGCCGCAGGCGGACGGGCGGCTGGCCGTCGAGCCGCTGATGGATGTGCGCCATGTCGCCGACGCGGTGGTCCACATGGCCGGACTGCCGCTCACCGCCAATGTCCAGTTCATGACGCTGACGGCGACGAACATGCCCTATCTCGGGCGCGGCTGACGCGCCCCGCTCGGCCTCAGTCCTCCTCCGCGTCGCCCCGCATGTCGAGCGCGAGCGCCGCGGCCCGCGCGAGGCGGCCCATGTCGATCCCGGTCGCCACGCCCAGCTTCTCCATCCGCGCGACCAGCGCTCCGGTGGCGACGTTCCCCGGGGCCCCCGGCGCGAAGGGGCAGCCGCCCAGCCCCCCCACGGCGGCGTCGAACACGCGCAGCCCCAGATCCATCGCCGCCTCGACATTGGCGAGCGCCCGCCCGCCCGTATCGTGGAAATGGCCCGCCAGCGTCTCGGGCGGGGCCGCGCCCTGCGCGCCGAACAGCATCGCGCGCACGGTCTCGGGCGTCCCCGCCCCGATCGTGTCGCCGAGCGAGACTTCGAAACAGCCCATCTCCACCAGCGCCGCGACCCCGCGCGCGACCTGCGCCGGCGCCGTCGGCCCGTCATAGGGGCAGGCGATCACGCAGGAGAGATAGCCGCGCAGCGCAAGCCCGTCCGCCTTCGCCGCCTGCGCGACCTCGGCCAGCCGCGCCATGCTTTCGGCGACGGAGGCGTTGAGATTGGCCCGCGCGAAGCCTTCCGAGGCCGACGCGAACACCGCGATCTCGTCCGCGCCCGCCGCCTTGGCCCGCGCATAGCCCTTGAGGTTCGGCGCGAGCGCGGCGTAGCGCACCCCCGGCGCGCGGGCGATGCCGGCCAGCACCTCCGCGCCGTCCGCCATCTGCGGCACGGCCCCGGGCGCGACGAAGGAGGCCGCCTCGATGCGGCGGAAGCCGCAGCCCGACAGCGCGTCGATCAGCGCGATCTTGGCCTCGGTGGGGATCGGGCGCGGTTCGTTCTGCAGCCCGTCGCGCGGCCCGACTTCGACGATCTCGATGCTGTCCGGCATGGCGGCCCCTCCTCTCCAACCGTCTCGCCTTCTACGCGCATCGCGCGGTTTTCGCTATCGCACCGGGCTCGGCCCGCGTTAGCCTGCGAACGGCGCCGGAGCCGACAGAGCCCCGCGCCGGGAGCGAAACGACACCCCAGGGGAGGACCATCCATGCTCGACATGACGCCCGAGACGCGCGCCGCGCATGTGCTGACGACGCTCGGCGAGGCGCTCGCCGCAGGCGACATCGACCGCGCGGTCGATCTGTTTCAGGACGTCTGCTACTGGCGCGACCTCGTGGCCTTCACCTGGAACATCCGCACCATGGAGGGCAAGGGCGCCGTCCGCGCGATGCTTCAGGCCCAGCTCGGCCATGTGAAGCCGACCGGCTGGACGCTCGACCCGAACGAGGCCGTGACCGAGGAAGGCGGCGTGACGACCGCCTGGTTCAGCTTCGAGACCGGCGTCGCGCGCGGTTACGGGCTGATGCGCCTGCAGGACGGCAAGATCTGGACGCTGCTCACCACCATGTCGGAGCTGAAGGGCCATGAGGAGCCGCTCGGCTTCGAGCGCCCGCTCGGCGCCAAGCACGGCGCGGGCAAGCACCGCCCGAGCTGGAAGGAGGAGCGCGAGGCGGAGGCGCGCACGCTCGGCTACGCGACGCAGCCCTATGCGCTGATCGTCGGCGGCGGGCAGGGCGGCATCGCGCTCGGCGCGCGGCTGCGCCAGCTCGGCGTGCCGACGATCATCGTGGAGAAGAACGAGCGCCCCGGCGACAGCTGGCGCAAGCGCTACAAGTCGCTCTGCCTGCACGACCCGGTCTGGTACGACCACCTGCCCTATCTGCCCTTCCCGCCGAACTGGCCGGTGTTCAGCCCCAAGGACAAGATCGGCGACTGGCTTGAGATGTATGCGCGCATCATGGAGCTGAACTATTGGGGCTCCACCACCTGCAAGTCCGCGACCTACGACGACGCCAAAAAGGAATGGACCGTCGTCGTGGACCGCGCCGGCGAGGAAGTCGTGCTGCGCCCGAAGCAGTTGGTGCTCGCCACCGGCATGTCGGGCAAGCCGAACATGCCGAGCTTCCCCGGCATGGAGAAGTTCAAGGGCGACCAGCACCATTCCTCGCAGCACCCCGGCCCCGACGCCTACAGGGGCGAGAAGGCCGTGGTGATCGGCTCCAACAACTCCGCCCACGACATCTGCGCCGCGCTCTGGGAGAACGACGTGGACGTGACGATGGTGCAGCGGTCCTCCACCCACATCGTGCGCTCGGACACGCTGATGGAGATCGGGCTCGGCGCGCTCTATTCCGAGCAGGCCGTGGCGAACGGGATCGACCACCACAAGGCCGACCTCATTTTCGCCTCCGTCCCTTACGCGATCCTGCACGAGTTCCAGATCCCGCTCTACGACCAGATGAAGGAGCGCGACGCGGAGTTCTATGCGGGGCTTGAGAAGGCCGGCTTCCAGCTCGACTGGGGCGCCGACGGCTCGGGGCTCTTCATGAAATATCTGCGGCGCGGCTCGGGCTATTACATCGACATCGGCGCGAGCCAGCTGATCATCGACGGCGAGATCAAGCTCAAGCACGGGCAGGTGACCGAGATCACCGAGACCGGGGTGAAGCTCGACACCGGCGAGGAGCTGCCGGCGGACGTGATCGTCTACGCGACCGGCTACGGCTCGATGAACGGCTGGGCGGCCGACCTGATCAGCCGGGAGGTCGCGGACAAGGTCGGCAAGTGCTGGGGGCTCGGCTCCGACACGCCGAAGGATCCGGGGCCGTGGGAGGGCGAGCAGCGCAACATGTGGAAGCCGACGCAGCAGGAGGCGCTGTGGTTCCATGGCGGCAACCTGCACCAGTCGCGTCACTACTCTCAGTTCCTGTCGCTCCAGTTGAAGGCGCGGATGGAGGGGATCGCGACGCCCGTCTGGGGCTTGCAGGAAGTCCATCACACCAGTTGACGACGCGGGGTTTCCACCCGCGTCGGTTCCTCCGGCGGGCGCGGCGCACCCGCCGGAGGCCTCCCACGCGACCAACGGAGAGACGACGATGAGCGAGCCGAAGGACCTCGATGCGGATGCGGCGGGTGCGCGCGCCGGCGCGCCCGGCGGCGGTCATCCGGGTCGGGGCCTGCGCGCGTGACGGAACGGGTCGCGGAATTGGCGCCGACGCCCGCCGCGCTGCTGCGGCGGATGTTCGACGCGGCGGTCGCAGCCGCCCAGCCCGATCTCTGCCTGCCGCCGCATCTCCCCGAGCCGCCCCCAGGCGGTCGTCTGGCGGTGCTCGGCGCCGGTAAGGCCTCGGCCGCGATGGCCGCCGCCGCCGAGCGCCATTACGGTCGCCCGCTCGAAGGGTTGGTCGTCACCCGCTACGGCCACGCCGTCGCTTGCGAGGGGGTCGAGATCGTCGAGGCGGCCCATCCGGTTCCCGATGCGGCTGGGCTCGACGCGGCGCGCCGCATGCTCGCCTTCGCGCAGACGCTGGGCGAAGGCGATCTCGCGCTGTGCCTGATCTCGGGCGGCGGGTCGGCCTTGCTGTGCCTGCCCGCCGAGGGCGCGACGCTGGCGGAGAAGCAGTCCCTCAACGCCGCGCTCCTGCGCAGCGGCGCGACCATCGGCGAGATGAACCGCGTGCGCCGACATCTGTCCGCGATCAAGGGCGGGCGTCTGGCCGCCGCCTGCCACCCCGCGCGGGTCGTCAACCTGCTGATGTCCGACGTGCCCGGCGACGACCCGGTCGACATCGCCTCCGGCCCCACGGTCGCCGATCCCACGACCTGCGCGGACGCGCTCGACATCCTCGCCCGCCATTCCATTCCTCTGCCGCCGCATCTGCGCGCGCTGCTCGACGCGGGGAGGACCGAAAGCGTCAAGCCCGGCGACCCCCGCCTCGCACGCGTCGAGACCCGGATCGTCGCCGCGCCGCAGACCTCGCTCGAGGCCGCGGCGGCGGTCGCGCGCGCGGCGGGCGTCCCCGCCTTCATTCTCGGCGACGCGATCGAAGGCGAGGCGCGCGAGGTGGGGATCGTCATGGCCGGGATCGCGCGGCAGATCGCGGCGCGCGGCCAGCCTTTCGCGCGGCCCTGCGTGTTGCTCTCGGGCGGGGAGACCACCGTCGCCGTGCGCGGCGGCGGGCGGGGCGGGCGCAATGTCGAATTCCTTCTGTCGCTCGCCGTGGCGCTCGACGGGCTCGGCGGCGTCCACGCGCTGGCCGCCGACACCGACGGGGCCGACGGGGCCGAGGAGGTCGCCGGCGCGATCTGCGGACCGGACACGCTCGCCCGCGCGGGGGCGCTGGGCCTTTCCGCGCGGGCGCGCCTCGCCGACAACGACGCGCACGCCTTCTTCGAGGCGCTCGGCGATCAGCTGGTCACCGGGCCGACGCTGACCAATGTGAACGACTTCCGCGCCATCCTCGTGACCTGAGCCGTCGCGTCGCCGGCGCGTTTCCTCCGACCCTGGGGCGCAAGCCGACCCGAAAGAAACGATCAACCAGAATTTCCCCTTTAAAAACAACGGTCCTCAACTGGGACCTGCCTCCTTCAGGTCGATCTCCGCCCTAGCGCGCGAGAGCCCCCAGCGCCGCGATCTCTCCCAGAACCTGCGCCGCGCCCAGAACGTCGCCGGTCCTGCCGCCGATCAGCCGCACCGAAACCCACCCGGCGGCGAGCCCCATCGCAAGCGCCAGGGCGAGCGCCGGCCCCGCGGAGACCCCGGCCGCCGCCGCGCCGAGCCCCGTCGCGACGACCAGACCGAGCAGGCAGGCCCCGAGCGCCGGCCGCCCCGCCGAAGCCGCCAGACCGTCCTCGCGCGCCGCGTCGGTCCAGCGCATCAGGAACCCCGTGGCCGCCCGGCTCAGCGCGCCCGACGCCGCCAGCGCCCCGACCGCCTCGACGCCCTCGAAGCTCTGGATCAGGCTCCATTTCGCGACCAGCGCGAGGCACAGCGCCGCCGCGCCGAACGTGCCGACCCTGCTGTCGCGCATGATCTCGAGCCGGCGCGCGCGCGTGTAGCCGCCGCCGAAGCCGTCGGCGCAGTCGGCCAACCCGTCCTCGTGCAGCGCGCCGGTCGCGATCAGATAGAGCGCCAGCGCCGCCGCCGCCGCGAGCCCCGGCGCCGCCCCCGCCGCGCCCAGCGCCCAGAACGCCGCCCCCGCCCCTGCGCCGAGCGCCGCGCCGACGAGGGGATGCGCCCAGACCGCCGCGGCCATCCGCGCCCCCGCCGCCATATGGTCGACCGGCGCGGGGATGCGCGACAGCAGGCTCAGCGCGACGAAGGGGTCGCGCCAGTGAGGCCGGAAAGCGGAGGACATGCGCGACTCGCCGTCTTGCGGGGGACCGGCGCGCAGGCTAGCCGGAGGGCCCCGCCGAAGGAACCGCGCCCATGCCCTTGCCCATGCCCTCGCGCGACGCCTTCCGCGCCGCCCTCGCCGAAGCGCCTCCCCCGGACGCCGCCGCCGCCGCTGCCGCCCGCGCCCGCGACGCCGTCCTGACCAAACCGCCGGGAGCGCTCGGGCGGCTCGAGGAGATCGCGCTCTGGCACGCCGAATGGCTCGGGCCTCGGCGCGGCCCGCTGCGCCGCCCGCAGATCGTGGTCTTCGCCGGGGAGCACGGGGTCGCCGCGCGCGGCGTCTCCGCCTTCCCCTCGGAGGTCACCGGCCAGATGGTGGCGAATTTTCGCACCGGCGGGGCGGCGATCAACCAGTTGGCGCGGGTCCTGGAGGCGTCGCTCGACGTCGTCGCGCTCGCGCCCGGCCTCCCCACCGCCGATTTCACCGCCCGACCGGCGATGGACGAGGCCGGATTTCTCGCCGCGCTGAACGCGGGCTGGGACGCCGTCGACCCCGAGGCGGATCTGCTGATCCCCGGCGAGATGGGGATCGGCGCGACCACCGCCGCCGCGGCGCTGTGCTGCGCGCTCTTCGGCGGCGCGCCCGCCGACTGGGTCGGACGCGGCACCGGGGTGGACGACGACGGCCTCGCGCGCAAGACGCAGGTCGTGGCGGAGGCGCTCGCGACGCACGGCGCGGCGCTGTCGGACCCGCTGGAGGCGCTGCGCCGGCTCGGCGGGCGCGAGATGGCGGCGATGGCGGGCGCGATCGCCGGCGCGCGGGCGCGGCGCGTTCCGGTGCTGCTCGACGGCTTCATCTGCTGCGCCGCCGCCGCGGCGCTCGCGCGCGCGACGCCGGGCGCGCTCGCGCATTGCCGCGCCGGCCATGTCTCGGCGGAGCGCGCCCATCCGCGCCTGCTCGCCGCGCTCGGGATGGAGCCGCTGCTCGATCTGGGGCTGCGGCTCGGCGAGGGCTCCGGGGCCGCAGCGGCGGCGCTGCTCGTCAAGGCGGCGCTCGCGTGCCATCACGGCATGGCGAGCTTCGCCGAGGCTGGCGTGTCGGAGGGCTGAGAACCGCGGGTCGTCGCTGGCGCCTCCGCCCGGCTCCGACTATGCTCTGGGAGACTTAACGACTTCGGAGGCGCGTTTGCCGCTCATCCCTGCCGAGTTCGCGGCCCTGTTCACGCTTGCAGTCCTCGCAGCGACGTTCGCCCTCTTCGTTTCCGAGAAATTCCCGCCGGAAGTCGTCGCCATCGCGTCGCTGTCGGTCCTGTTGCTGTCGGGCGTGCTGCAGAGCGCCGACGCGCTGGCCGCGCTCGCCAATCCCGCGCCGATCACCATCGCCTGCATGTTCATCCTGTCGGGCGCCATGGTGCGCGTGGGCGCGCTCGACGCCGTGACCAGCGTGCTGACCCCGGTGGCGCGCCGCAGCCCAGTCCTCGTGCTCGCGGGTCTGGCGCTGCTCGTTCTGGTCTCGTCGGCCTTCATGAACAACACGCCGGTCGTGGTGATGATGATCCCGGTCGCGCTGAAGATGGCCGAGACCCTCGGGGTCGGCGCGTCCAAGCTGCTGATCCCGCTCTCCTACACGGCGATCCTCGGCGGTACCTGCACGCTGATCGGCACGTCGACCAACCTGCTGGTGGACGGCGTGGCGCGCGGCGCGGGGCTCGCGCCCTTCACCATGTTCGAGATCAGCGGGATCGGCCTGACCGCCTCGGCGATCGGGCTGGTCTATCTGGCGCTGCTCGGGCGGCGGCTCTTGCCCGACCGGCAGGCGCTGGTCGATCACCTCGCCGAGCGCAAGTCGATGAAGTTCATGACCGAGATCGCGATCCCCGAGGGCTCGCCGGTGGCGGGCCGCGGCGTTCTGGGAGTCGAACTGTTCCAGCGCGAGGGGATGCGGGTGATCGACGTGCTGCGCGGCGACGAATCGCTGCGGCGCGCGCTCGGCGACGTGGTTCTGCAGCCCGGCGACCGGGTGGTGCTGCGGACCGGCGTGAACGAACTGCTCGGCCTGCGCAATTCCCGCGCGCTGGCGATGGTCGACAAGCTGTCGGAGAAGAAGACCGTCACCGTGGAGGCGCTGATCTCGCCGGGATGCCGGCTGGTGGGCCGCTCGCTCGGCCAACTGCGCCTGCGCCGCCGATACGGCGTCTATCCGCTGGCGGTGCATCGCCGCGACCAGCGGGCCGGCGTCAAGCTCGACGACGTGGTGGTGCGCGTCGGCGACACGCTGCTGCTCGAGGGCGATCCGGAGGACATCCGCCGCCTCGCCGAGGATGTGGACCTCGTGGAGCTGTCCGCGCCCCGCGCGCGCCCCTATCGCCGCGAGCATGCGCCGCTGGTGATCGGCGTGCTGACCGGCGTGGTGGCGCTGGCCGCGCTCGACGTGATGCCGATCGCGACGCTGGCGCTGATCGGCGTCGCCATCGTGCTGCTGTCGGGATGCATCGACGCAGACGAGGCGTTCGAGAGCGTCGACGGGCGGCTGCTCGCGCTGATCCTCGCAATGCTGGGCGTCGGCGCGGCGCTCGACAAGACCGGGGCGGCGCAGCTTCTGGTGAACGCGGTCGCGCCCTGGCTCGGCGCGGCCCCGCCGGGGCTGGCGCTCTGGGCGCTGATCCTGACGACTTCGGCGCTGACCGAAGCCGTCACCAACAACGCCGTCGCCGTTGTGATGACGCCTATCGCGATCGCGCTGGCGGCGACGCTTGGGGTCGACGCGCGGCCCTTCGTCGTCGGGGTGATGATCGCGGCCTCCGCCTCCTTCGCGACGCCGATCGGCTATCAGACGAACACGCTGGTCTATTCGGTCGGCGGGTATCGCTTCTCCGACTATCTTCGCGTCGGCGGGCCGCTCAACCTGCTGGTGGGGGCGGCGGCGGCGCTCACGATCCCGCTGCTCTGGTCGTTCTGAACGGTTTGCGGCGCGGCGCCTGCGAACCTTCGCCGGTCGCAGACGCTGTCGCAAAAATAACATGCGCCGGGCGCGAGAGCCCGTTTCGCAAGGGGTGGGCGGTTGACACGGGCGGTCTGGCCGCATAATTCCCCGATGTTCCGGCTGCGTCCCCTTCGTCTAGTGGCCCAGGACATCACCCTCTCACGGTGAAGACAGGGGTTCGAGTCCCCTAGGGGATGCCATCGCGGCTGCGGCGGGGTGCGGGGCGCGCCTCGCGAAGGCGCTGCTCGCTCAGGACTGGTGCGTCGCCGCGACATCATGATCGATCGCTTCGTTCAGCCCTTGATGGGCCGTCTTCTCCGGCCCGCTGCGCGCGGGCTGCGCGCGCGCGGCGTCGGGGCGGATTCGGTCACCCTCGCGGGGTTCGTCCTCGGTTTGGCCGGGGCCGCGGCGCTCGCCTTCGGCCAGTTCCTCCCGGCGCTCGCGCTGATCCTCGCCAACCGGATCGCCGACGGGCTCGACGGCGAGGTGGCGCGGCTCGACGGGCCGACCGACCGTGGCGCGTTTCTCGACATCGCGTTCGATTTCGTCTTCTACGCCGCCGTTCCGCTGGGCTTCGCGCTCGCCGATCCGCAGGCCAACGCGCTCGCCGCGGCGATCCTGATCACGGCGTTCGTCGGAACGGGGTCGAGCTTTCTCGCCTTCGCCGCCATCGCCGCGAAACGCGGGCTGCGCGAGGCGGACAGACCTCCCAAGGGCCTGTTCTATCTCGGCGGGTTGACCGAAGGCGGCGAGACCATCGCGGCTTTCGCAGCGATGTGCCTGTGGCCCGCGCTGTTCCCGCAGATCGCGCTCGGCTTCGCGGCCCTGTGCGCCGTCACCACGGCGACGCGCTGGCGGGAGGGATGGCGCATGTTCGGGCCGAATGCCGTCGAGCCGGCGAAGCGCCTCGACAGCGCCGACGCGCCCCGCTAGCGCTGCGCCATGAGATTCGTCACCGCCGCCCAGATCGCCCAGGCCGCGCCTTTTCCCGCGTTGATCGACGCTCTGGAACGCGCCTTCGCCGCCGACCCGCCGGCTTGCGTCGCGCCCCCCCGGGCGCATCGCGCCGTGACCGTCGCGGGCGAGCCCGCGCGGACGCTGCTGACCATGGCGGCTTGGGGCGCGGATGGCGGCGCGGTGGTCAAGCTCGTCAACGTGGTTCCGGCCAATGGCGCGAAGGGCCTGCCCGCCGTGCAGGCGGTGGCGCTGGTCTCCGACCCGGCGACCGGGGCATGGGTCGCGGCGCTGGACGGGGCGGCGCTGACGGCGCGGCGGACGGCTGCGGCGTCGGCGCTCGCGGCGCGCCATCTGGCGCGGGCCGACGCGCGGGCGCTGTGCATGGTCGGCGGCGGCGCGCTGTCGCGCGAGCTGATCGCGGCGCATGCGGCGGTCCGCCCGATCCGCGAGGTGGCGGTCTGGACGCGGCGGCCCGCGCAGGCCGAGGAGGTCGCCGGCTGGGCGCGCGCGCAGGGCTTCGACGCGCGCGCCGTCGGCCCGGCGCCGGAGGCGCTGGCCGAGGCGGTGGGGGCCGCCGACATCGTCTCCTGCGCCACCTTGTCGACAGCTCCGCTCGTGCGGGGGGCCTGGCTGCGTCCGGGCGTCCATCTGGATCTCGTCGGCGCCTTCCGCCCCGACATGCGCGAAACCGACGCCGAAGCGGTCGCGCGCGCGCAGGTCTTCGTCGACACGCGCGCCGGCGCCGAGGGCGAGGCCGGCGACCTGCTGCAGGCGCGCGCGGAAGGCGGGTTCGACTTCGCCGATCTGCGCGCGGACCTCGCCGAGCTCTGCGCGGGCCGAAAGCCGGGGCGCGCCGACGCCGCGGCGATCACGCTCTTCAAGTCGGTCGGCGCTGCGCTGGAGGACCATGTCGCGGCGCGGCTCGTCCTGTCGGAACTCGCTCGATGAGGGGCTGGTCGCGGAGCCGCTGGCGGTGGATTTACGTCGCCGTCGCGACAGGCGTCTTGCTGCTGAGCGTGGCGCCTCTCGGGACGCCGTCGGGGCCGCGTTGGCTTCCGGCGCCGCCGGACAAACTGGCCCATTTCGCATTGCACGCGGCGCTCGGCGCGCTCGCGACGGCGGGCTGGGGGCCGGTCGTCGGCATCGCCTCGGGCCTCTGGCTTGGGTCATGTTTCGAGCTGGCGCAGATCTTCGCACCCGGGCGGAACTTTTCGTTGGGCGATATGGCGGCGAATTTCCTCGGCGCGGTCTGCGGCGTCGTCATCGCCTGGCGGGTCTTCAGACGAGGGCGAGCGCGGCGCTGAACACGGACGGATCGACATTTCCGCCCGAGGCGACGACCATCACGGGGTCTGCGGGGTCGCCGCCCTCGGCGAGGTCGGCGCGGGTCAGAGCCGCGGCCAGCGCCACCGCGCCGCCCGGCTCGAGCGCGAGGCGCAGGCGCGCGAAGGCCTGCGCCATCGCCGAAAGCGCCGCGTCGTCGGATACGGCGATCCCCGGCCCGCACAGCCGCGCCATGACCGGCAGCGTCAGCCGCCCCGGCGCCGGCGTCAGGATCGCGTCGCAGACCGAGCCGGCGCTGCGCGCGTTGCGCTGCGGCGCGCCCGCGCGCAGCGAGCGGGCGACGTCGTCGAACCCCTCCGGCTCGACCGGGCGGACGCGCAGGCCGGGCGCCGCGCCCTCCAGCGCCAGCGCGACGCCCGACGTCAGCCCGCCGCCCCCGCAACAGACCAGCACCTCGGCGCGCGCCACCCCGGCCTCCCGCGCCTGCTCGGCGATCTCGAGCCCGACGGTCCCCTGGCCCGCGATCACCGCGGGATCGTCGAAGGGATGCGCCAGCGCCATCCCCTCGCGCGCGCAGAGGCTTGCGGCCAGCGCGTCGCGATCCTCGCCGCCGGCGCGGTCGTAGAGCGCGAGTTCGGCCCCGAGCGCGCGTGCGCCCTCGCGCTTGGCCGCGGGCGCATCCGCCGGCATGACGATGACAGCGCGCACGCCCAGCAGCCGCGCCGCCAGCGCCACCCCCTGCGCGTGATTGCCCGAGGAGATCGCGACGACGCCGCGCGCCCGGGTCGCGGCGTCGAGCGACGTCAGCTTGCTCCAGGCGCCGCGAAACTTGAACGAGCCGGTGCGCTGGAGCGATTCGGCCTTCACCAGCACCCGCCGCCCCGCCGCGTCGTTGAGCAGGTCGGATTCGAGCAGGGGCGTTCGGACGGCGCGGCCCCTCAGCCGGGAAGCGGCGTCATGGATGTCGGCGAGGGTGGGGGCGGCGCAGGCGTCGGGCGCGTCGTCTCGCATCGGTCGCACTCCTCGAGCAGGGCGCGGATCGCCGCGACCGCGTCTGGTTCGTCGAGAAAGGGCGCATGGCCGCGATCGGCGAGCGTCAGCGCTCGCATCTCGGGCAGCCGCGCCTGCATCTCCAGCAGCGTCTCCGCCGAGAGCAGGTCCGAGCACGCCCCGCGGATCGCGAGCAGCGGCGAGCCCGCGAGCTGCGCGAACTGCGTCCAGAGTTCGGGCGGGTCCTGATCCGCGGCGGCGGAGACCGTGTTGGTCAGCCGCCAGTCGTAATCGGGCGCGGGGGCCCCCTCGGCGTCGACATAGAGGCGGTGCGCGTAGGCCAGCCACTCCGTCTGTGTGAGGCGCGGGAACTGGGCGATCTGCGCGCGCTTCAGCATCTCCGCCGCCTCCTCCCAGGAATGGAACCGTTTCGGCGACAGGGCGAGGCCGGCGACGATGCGCAGCAGGCCCCTCTTCTCGATGCGCGGGCCGATGTCGTTCAGCACCGTTCCGGCGATCAGGCTGCGGCGCATTTGCGCGATCAGCATCGCCTGAATGCCGCCGCGCGAGGTGCCGACGATCACGGCCCGCGCGACGCCGAGCCCGTCGAGCGCGTGCAGGATGTCGCCGGTTTCGGTGATCACGTTGTAGTTCTGCGGGTTGGGGTCGTGGTCGGACTTTCCGCGCCCGCGCATCACGATGGTGAGCACCCGCCGCTCCGGCGCGAGAATTTCGGCGAGCGCCGAAAAGTCGCGTTCGCCGCGCGTCAGCCCGGGCAGGCACAGCACGGGCAGGCGGCCCGGCGGGGCGCGGTCGCAATCGGCGACGAACAACTTCAGGCCGTCGATGGTCTCGACCCACCGCTCCGCCCAGAGTGTCGCCGGCGCGCTCACAACGTCGCGGCGATCGCCGGGACTGCGGCGAGCGACTTGGCGACGTGGCGGGGCTCGCGCGGGATGCGGTCGGCCGGCGCGCCGTCGCGGTTGACCCACATGGTGTGGAAGCCGTAGGCGGTCGCCGACGCCGCGTCCCAGTAGTTCGACGAGACGAACAGCACTTCGCCCGGACTCTCGACGCCGAAATGCGCGCCGACGAGGTCGTAGACGGCGCGCGCGGGCTTGAACACGCCCGCCTCCTCGACGCTGATTACCTTGTCGAAGAGCCCCGTCAGGCCCGAGGCGCGCAGCGCGCCGCCGAGCATGTCGGGCGAGCCGTTCGACAGGATCGCGGTCTTGTGTTCGGCCTCCTTCAACCGCCGCAGCATCGACTCGACTTCAGGATAGGGCGGCAACTTCAGATAGAGTTCGCGCAGCCGCAGGCGCAAGTCGCGGTCGTCGAGCCCGAGCGTCTCCATCGCGTAGTCCAGCGCGTCGCAGGTGACGTCCCAGAAATCGACATGGACGCCGGTGACGGCGCGGATCCATGTGTATTCGAGCTGTTTGCGCCGCCAGAGCTCCGACAGGCGCGGCCAGTGCTCCTTCAGCGCCGCGCGCCCCGGTTCCTGCGCGGCCTCGCGCGCGGCGCCGGCGACGTCGAAGAGGGTGCCGTAAGCGTCGAAGACGCACAGTCTCGAGCGCAGCATCGCCGCCATCCCGTCCGCTCCCCCGTCTCGCCGGCGGTTGGCTCCGCCGGCTCTGATCGTTTCGCCGGCGTCAGCCGGCGCGGCGCGTCAGGGACGCCGCGAAGCCGCCGCCGGCCAGCGCCTCCGCGCCGCCCAGCCGCGCGCGGTAGACATGCAGACTCTCCATCACGCGCTGAACGTAATTGCGGGTCTCGCGAAAGGGAATGCTCTCGATCCAGTCGACCGCGTCGACGCCGCCCTCGCGCGGATCGCCGAACTGCGCGATCCAGGCGTCGACGCGCTGCGGGCCGGCGTTGTAGGCCGCCGTCGCCATGATCTTCGCGCCGCCGAACCGGTCGAGCATCTCGGCCAGATAGGCCGAGCCGAGCCTTGCGTTGTAGGCCGGGTCCGTGGTCAGCCGGTCGCGGTCGTAGCTCAGGCCGAGGCTGCGGGCGGTCGCCTGCGCGGTCGCCGGCATCAGCTGCATGAGCCCGCGCGCGCCGGCGGAGCTGACCGCCTCGGGGTTCAGCTCGCTCTCGGTGCGGGCGATCGCCTTGGCGAGCGCGGGCTCGACGCGGTCGACCCGGGCGAGGCTGTCATGCAGGGGATAGTAGAGCGGCAGGATCACATGCCCCTTCGCCGCAGCGGTCTTGCCGATGCGGATGGCGAGTTCGGGCCGGCCCATCCGCAGCGCCAGCGCGCCGAGCTGCGCGAAAGTCTCGCGGTCCCCGGCGATGTCAGCGGCGTGCAGCAGGAACAGCCGCGCGCGCTGGGTGTGGCCGGCGCGCTGCAACAGCTCGGCGGCGCGCGCGAGGTCGTTGCGGCGCAGCAGCGGGTCGGGGGCGGGCAGCGGCGCCTCGTCGGAGAGCGCCTGGCCGATGTCGCGGCCGATCTTCTCGGCGGCGAGCTGGCCGTAGAAGCTCGTCGCGTGCTCGGCGCCGGCCTCGAACCAGCGCCGCGCCGCCGACGCGTCGCCCATCTCCTCATGCGCGCGCCCCAGCCAGTAGCCGGCGCGCCCGAGGCTGATCGGCGTCGAGACGGCGCGGCGATGCGCGTCGAAATGCGCCGCGGCGCGCTTCGGGTCGCGCAGGCCCCGGAGCGCGATCCAGCCGGAAAGCCATTCCAGCTCGGCGAAGCGCGCGCCGTCCGAGAGCTGATGGAGGCTCGCCAGCCGATAGGCCTCGGCGACGCGCCCCGAGCGCAGCGCCGCGCGGGCGAGCCTCTCGCGACGCGCGGCCCACAACTCGGGCCGCCCGAGCGCCGCGGCCGAGCCGGTGCGCTGCTGGAGCAACTGCTCCGCCTCGGGGTCGCGGTCCGCCCCGATGCGCCAGAGGAAGCGCTCATAGGCGAGGCCGGCGTCGTTCGACAGCGCGGCGGGAACCCGCGCGATCAGCGCGTCGACGCCGTTGGCGCGCGCCCGCAGCGCCAGCCGCGCCTCTGCGAGCGCCCGCCAGTCCGCGCCGACGAACGGCATGATCGCGCGCGCCTGCTCCGTCTCGCCGCGCCAGAGCATCTCGTCGAGCCGGGCCGTCGCGAGGCGCCGGGTCAATTCCGGGTGGCGCGCCTGAAACGTCTCGCGCTCGGCCTGGGTCAGCGGCAGCGTCGTCCAGGCGGCTGCGAGGATCTCCTGGCCCTGCGCGCCGCCGACCGCCTGCGCCAGCGCGAGCGCGCCCGAGCCGGTTTGCGGCGGCGCCGCGCCGAAGAAGGCGCGCAGCGCGGCGGCGGAGGTCGTGGGCGGCATCGCGCGTTCCGACTCGCGCCGGATCGCGTCGGCGCGCGGCCAGTCGGGGCGGGCGGCGAGGAAGGCGGCGGCTTCGGCGAAGCTCGCCTCGCCCCGCGTCAGCGCGCGCCATCGCGTCAGGTCGCGCGCGACCGGGTCGCGCAGGCGCGCCGCCGCCTGCGCCGCCGCAGGGTCCACCGAATCGGCCAGATCGAGCGCCGCGCCGAGCGCCGCGGCCTCATCCGCGCGGGCGACGGGCGTCGACGTCGCCGAGATCAGCGCCAAAAACGTCAATCCGACCGAAAGAAGCCGCCAAAGCCGCATCTTCGCACCTTTTTTCGCTGTCCGGATCTCAGGCGATCCGAGGGTATCGGAGCGATCCTCGCAGTTCAAATCCTAAGCTGGAGTGCATCGCCGTCCGCCGTGCGCAGCATAGCCCTTCGGACCGGTGGGAGGCGGACGAAATTTTCCCTCGCCGGAGGCGGGGGCGCGCGCTACCTTTCGCGTCGTTGCAAATTCAGGGAGCACCGCGACATGAAGAGCATCATTCTCGCCGCCGCGCTGATGGCTTTCGCCGGCGCCGCCGCCGCCCAGCAGTGCGGGGGCTTCAAGGAAGCCGACGCGCCGATCGTCAAGCCGGCCCCGACCACCTGACCGACGCGACCGGGCGGCGCGGCTGCGTCGCCCGGAGCCGGATCACGCGGCCTTCAGCCGCGTCGCCCGGTGGTAGAGATGCGTCGCCGCCGCCACGCCGATCAGCGGCGCGAAAAGATTGGCGATCGGAACGATCAGGGCCGCCGCGATCGCCGCTCCGATCCCCCAAGCCGACAGCCGCCAGCGCCGCCGCAGCGCAGCCGCCTGCGCCCGGTCCATGCGGCGAAGCGCAACCGTCTCGAGATATTCCCGCCCCAACAGCCAGCCGTTGATCGCGACGAATGTGAAGGGCGCGAGCGGCGCGGCGATCAGATAGACGATAAGCGCCAGAGTGTTGCCCAGCGCCATCGCCCCGAGCAGACCGAGGCTCGCGCGGAGTTGCGTCGCGAGGGGAACGGGCCGGGCGGGCGGCAGATCGCGGTAGCTGCGCCGCTCGACCGCATCGACGATCTCGTCGAGAAACACCCCGATGAACAGCGCCGCCACCGGCAACATCAGAAAGGCCGACGCGACCAGCGCCGCCGCGCCGAACAGCGCGCCGCCGACCCCGCCGCCTATCTCGACGGGATCGAGAAAAGGCAGGTCGATCGCGAAGCCCTCGCCGACGCCGAGCGCCCATCCCGCAAGCGCGAAGGCGCCGGCGAGCAGCGCCAGCGTCAGCCCGACCGCCTTGGCCGCGACGACCCAGAACGCCGCGTGGCCGAGTTCGCCGAGCGCGCGGGCGAGGTCTCCCAGCATCTCAACGCTCCAGCCAGGTGGTCAGCGCCGCGACGTCGGGGCGGGGGCGGTCCGGCGGCGGCGCGGTCTCGCTTCCCAGATGGATGAAGCCCGCGACCCATTCGCGCTCGCGCAGTCCGAGCGTCGCGCTCAGAAAGGGCTGGTCGGTCGCGGCCCAGCCGCTCAGCCAATTGGCGCCCCAGCCCGCCGCCAGCGCCGCGTTGAGCAACGACAGGCAGACCGCGCCCGCCGAGAGCGCCTGCTCGTGCTCGGGGATCTTCTCCGACGCTTTCGGCGCGGCGACCACCGCCACCGCCAGCGCGCCCTGCATGAAGGCGCTCGCCGCCTTATCCGCCGCCTCCGCGTCGTGGCCGAGTTCGGCGGCGCGGCGGCGCACGGCGTCGGCGACGCGCGCCCTTGCGGCCCCGGCGATCACAACGAAGCGCCAGGGTTCGAGCTTGCCGTGGTCGGGCACGCGCGCGGCGGCGGTCAGCAGCACATGCAGTTCGGCGGGCGTCGGCCCCGGCTCGACGAGGCTGCGCGCGGGGCGGGAGCGGCGCGACAGCAGGAAGTCGAGCACGTCGGGGCGCGGCGAAAGCGGGGCGGTCATGCGGGGGCCTCCAGAGGAACGCGCCCCGAGGGGTGGGGGCGGGCGGCGGCGCTGTCAAGCGCGGCCCCTCGGTTGACCCGTTCGGCGCCGTCACCAGATACGTTCCGCACCTGACGGAGACTGACGATGCGTTCCGCTCTCGCCGCACCTCTCGCTTGGGCGCTGGCCTTGGGGCTGGCGCTAGCGCCCCTGCTCGCCCCGCCGCTCGGCGCGCAGACGCGCGTCGCGCCGCGCGACGCGACCGAAATCCAGCTCTCCTTCGCGCCGGTCGTCAAGCGCGCCGCCCCGGCCGTCGTCAACATCTACACCCGCAAGCTGGTGCGCGACCGCGTCGGCCCGTTCCGGGGCGACCCGTTCTTCGACCAGTTCTTCCGCAATTTCGGCGGGCTGCAGCAGCAGCGGCTGGAGAATTCGCTCGGCTCGGGCGTGATCATGCGCGCCGAGGGCGTCGTGGTCACCAACGCGCATGTGATCGAGAACGCGGTGGCCGTGCGGGTCGCGCTGTCGGACCGGCGCGAATTCGACGCCGAGGTGATCTTCGCCGACGCGCCGAGCGACCTGGCGGTGCTGCGCCTGCGCGGCGCGCGCGACCTGCCGACCCTCGAGGTCCGCGGCTCGGATACGCTCGAAGTCGGCGATCTCGCGCTGGCCATCGGCAACCCCTACGGCGTCGGCCAGACGGTGACGTCGGGGATCGTCTCGGGGCTCGCGCGGACGGCGGGGCGGAGGGGCTCCGGCTATTTCATCCAGACCGACGCGGCGATCAATCCGGGCAATTCGGGCGGCGCGCTGGTCGA
Source organism: Rubrimonas sp. (assembly GCF_036788415.1). Taxonomy (NCBI): domain Bacteria; kingdom Pseudomonadati; phylum Pseudomonadota; class Alphaproteobacteria; order Rhodobacterales; family Paracoccaceae; genus Rubrimonas; species Rubrimonas sp. Next base: position 27,249 of record NZ_DAIQNN010000012.1, read on the forward strand.
CGCGCAAGGCCGGCTGATCGGGGTGAACACGGCGATTCTCAGCCGCTCGGGCGGGTCGGTCGGCATCGGCTTCGCGATCCCCGCAGAGCTGGTGGAGCAGGCCGTCGAGAGCGCGCTGGATGGTTCGCGCACGTTGCCCCGGCCCTGGGCGGGGATGCGCGGCCAGAGCGTGGACGCGGCCATCGCCCGCAGCCTCGGCATGGCGCGCCCCGCCGGCGTGATCGTCGCCGAACTGCATCCGGCGAGCCCGCTGCGCGCCGCCGGGCTGCGCCGCGGCGACGTGGTGCTTCGGCTGAACGGCGAGCCGGTGGACACGCCGGAGGCGTTCGCCTTCCGGCTCGCCGCCCTCGGCGTCGGCGGCGAGGCCGAGCTCGACTATCTGCGCGACGGGCGCGAGCGGCGCGCGCGGATGGCGCTTGTCGAGGCGCCGAAGGGCTGAGGACGGTTGACGTCGGGCGCGGCCTGGCGCTTTCTGTGCGCGCCAACGCCCGAAAGGACAGCAGATGATCCGCGCCGCCGCAGCAGCCTTCGCCCTCGCCCTCGCCGGATGCGCGACGGCCGGACCGACCGAAGCCGTCCGCTCCACTGGCGGCGAAGTCCGCGCCGTGGTGCAGAGCGTCGACATGACCAACCGCGAAGTGCTGCTGCGCTTCGAGGACGGGGCGGTGGAGAGCTTCACCGCTGGCCCCGAAGTCCGCAATCTCGCCCAGCTCGAAGCGGGCGACACGGTGGTCGCGCTGGTGGAGGAGATCGTCTCGCTGCGCCTCGCGCGCCCTGAAGACGTCCCGGCCGCCGCTGTCGCCGCGGAGCGCGCGCCTGCGGGCGAGCGGCCCGGCTTCGCGGCGATCAGCGGGATCTCGACGGTGGTGACCGTCGTCGGCTACGACGCCGAGACGCATCTCGCGACCTTCACGACGCCAGCGGGCGAGACGCTGACCCGCGAGGTCGCGCCCGAGATGCGCGAGTTCGCCGCCGCGCGTCAGCCCGGGGATCGGGTGTTCGTCGAGGTGTTCGATCTGGTGGCCGTCGGGGTCGAGGAAGTCGCGCCCTGAGCCCTGTTCTCCGAGCGCCGTCCCCTTAGTCGCGTCAGCGCGCGCCCATCCGGAGCGCGCCGTCGAGCCGCAGGACGGCGCCGTTGAGATAGCCGTTCTCGACGATTGCGCGGACGAGGGCTGCGTATTCCGACGGCGCGCCGAGACGCGGCGGCCATGTCACCTGTCCCGACAGGCTGTCCTGTGCGTCCTGCGGCAGCCCGCGCACCATCGGCGTGCCGAACAGCCCCGGCGCGATGGCGACGACGCGCACGCCGATCCCGGCGAGCTCGCGCGCCGCGGGCAGCGTCAGCGCGGCGACGCCGCCCTTGGACGCCGCATAGGCGGCCTGGCCGATCTGCCCCTCGTAAGCTGCGATCGAGGCGGTGTTGACGATCACCCCCCGCGCCCCGTCGCCGTCGAGCGGGGCGAGCCCGGCCATGCCGGCGGCGGCCTGCGTCATCACCCGCATCGTGCCGAACAGGTTGACGTCGAGCACCCGCGCGAACAGCGCCATGTCGTGCGGACCCGCGCGCCCGACGATTCGCGCCGCAGGCGCAACGCCGGCGCAGTTCACCGCGATCCGCGCCGCGCCATGGGCCGCCCTGGCTGCGGCGAAGGCGGCGGCGACGCTGTCGTCCGAGGTCACGTCGGTCTCGACGAACAACGCGCCGATCTCGCGCGCGAGCGCCGCGCCGCGCGCGGCGTCGCGGTCGAGCAGCGCCACGGGCGCGCCGGCGGCGACGAGCATCCGCGCCGTCGCCTCGCCCAATCCGCTCGCCGCGCCGGTCACCAGCGCGGGCGTCTGCGCTCCGAGGATCATCGCAGCCCCTCCCGTTTGCGCCACTCTGGGAGATTATCGGCGGCGGCGCCATGGGGCGAAAATTGCGACGCGGCCATGGCCAAGCGCCGCCGTGCGGATTAAGACCGGCGCATGTCCAGCGCCCTGACCTATGTCACCGTCGTCGCCTGCCTCGCGGTTCTCGCGGTGCTTCTGCTCGGCTTCATGAGCTTCGCAAAGGGCGGCGAGTTCAATCGCCGCTGGTCGAACAAGCTGATGCGGCTGCGCGTGGCGCTGCAGGCGGCGGCCGTGGTTCTGATCGTCGTCCTCGCCTGGGCGCTGCGCAACGGAGGCTGACGCATGGTCGTGCTCAACCGCATCTACACCCGCACCGGCGACGCCGGCGAGACCGCGCTCGGCGACGGCGCGCGCGTCGCCAAGCACGCGCTGCGCGTCTCCGCCTATGGCACGGTCGACGAGACCAACGCGACCATCGGGCTCGCGCGTCTGCATGCGGAGGGCGAGATGGACGCGGCGCTGGGGCGCATTCAGAACGACCTGTTCGATCTCGGCGCCGATCTCTGCGTTCCCGATGCGGGGCGCGACGCCGAAGCCGAATATCCGCCCTTGCGCATGGTCGCCGCGCAGACGGAGCGGCTGGAGCGCGAGATCGACGAGATGAACGCGAGGCTTCAGCCGCTGCGGAGCTTTATCCTGCCGGGGGGGGCGGCGCTGGCGGCGCACCTGCATCTCTGCCGCACGGTGGCGCGGCGGGCGGAACGGCTCACTGTGGAACTCGCGGCCGCCGAGCCGGTCAATGCGGCCGCGCTCACTTTTCTGAACCGCCTGTCAGACTGGTTCTTCGTCGCCGGTCGCATCGCCAACGACACGGGGAATGCGGATGTTCTCTGGACGCCCGGAGCCAACCGCTAAGCTGTGCGCGCCGCCGGCGATCGGCATCCGGCGACGCGGCTCGTCGTTAGGCGGCGGGTCTCAGCATCGCGAAACCGCAGATCGCTCCGCCAAGAACGGCCAGAGCAGGCGGGAGCCCCGTAACCGTTAGCGCGTCGAGCGCGACAGCTGCGAAATCCTCGACTCCCAGTTCCATCGATTCGGCGGCCAGCGGTACGGCGAGCGCCGCCAGCGTAGCAAGCCACGTCAGTTTTCCCATGAGGCACCCGTTCACTCTTAAACTCAGATGACAATGCTGCACACGCACATTTGATTCAAGTCAAAGATTAATGACGTCGCCCACGCGTGTTGATTTGCACAACGAAGCGCCGCCCGGTCATGCTGCGGCGCAAGATCGCGGCGCCGCGTGAATGCCCGGCCCGGTCTGGTCAGGCTCGCAAGCGGCGCCAAGTGGCGCTAAGGAACGGGGCCGCGTCGCGACGCGGTCGATTCGGGTCGGCGTAGCCGACCGCAACGCCGGCGCCTGCTCCGTTCCAAGAGCTTCGCCGCGCAGGAGGAGAGACGCGCAGATGAAAGTGCTGGTGCCGGTCAAGCGCGTGATCGACTACAACGTGAAGGTGCGCGTCAAGGCGGACCAGTCCGGCGTCGATCTCGCCAACATCAAGATGTCGATGAACCCGTTCGACGAAGTCGCCGTCGAGGAGGCGATCCGCCTCCGCGAAGCCGGCAAGGCGACCGAGATCGTCGCCGTCTCGATCGGCGTGAAGCAGGCGCAGGAGACGCTGCGCACGGCGCTGGCCATGGGCGCCGACCGCGCGATCCTGATCGAGGCCGCCGAGACGCCCGAGACGGACATCGAACCGCTGGCGGTGGCGAAGCTGCTGGCGAAGATCGTCGCCGAGGAAGCCCCGGGCCTCGTGCTGATGGGCAAGCAGGCGATCGACAACGACCTGAACGCGACCGGGCAGATGCTCGCGGCGCTGCTCGGCTGGCCGCAGGCGACATTCGCCTCGAAAGTCGAGATCGACGGCGACGGGGCGAAGGTGTCGCGGGAGGTCGACGGCGGCATCCAGACGATCCGCGTCAAGACCCCCTGCGTGATCACCGTTGATTTGCGGCTTAACGAGCCGCGCTACGCCTCGCTTCCCAACATCATGAAGGCCAAGAAGAAGCCGCTCGACGTCAAGACGCCCGCCGATTACGGCGTCGACGTCTCGCCCCGGCTCAAGGTCGTCAAGGTGACCGAGCCTCCGGTGCGCAAGGCCGGCGTCAAGGTCGGCTCGGTGGCGGAACTGGTGGACAAGCTCAAGACCGAAGCGGGAGTGCTCTGACATGGCCGTTCTGCTGATCGCCGAGACCCATGGCGGGGCCCTCGTCGCTGACGCCGTCGCCAAGACGCTGACCGCCGCCAAGGCGCTTGGCGGCGACATCCATGTTCTGGTGGCGGGCGAGGGCGTGGCCGAGGCCGCGCAGGCCGCCGCCGCGCTCGACGGCGTGGCGAAAGTGCTGACGGCGGAAGCGCCGGCGCTGGCGCATGGGCTGGCCGAACCGCTCGCCGATCTCGTCGTCGCGCTCGCCTCCGGCTATGACCACGTCGTCGCCCCGGCCAGCACCACCGGCAAGAACGTGGCGCCGCGCATCGCCGCGCTGCTCGACGTGATGGTGCTGACCGACGTGTCGGAGGTGAAGGGTCCGGATGCGTTCGTGCGCCCGATCTACGCCGGCAACGCCTTTCAGGAAGTCGTCTCATCGGACGCGAAGAAAGTGCTGACGATCCGCACGACGAGCTTCGAGCCCTCGGGCGCGCAGGCGCCTGCGCCGATCGAGGCGGTCGCGGCGCCGGCGGTCGCGGGGCTGTCGGACTGGATCGAGGACAGCGTCGCGGCGTCTGACCGGCCGGAGCTGACGGCGGCGAAAGTCGTCGTGGCGGGCGGTCGCGCGCTGGGAAGCAAGGAGAACTTCGCGATGATCGAGGCGATCGCCGACAAGCTCGGCGGCGCGATCGGCGCGAGCCGGGCGGCGGTCGATTCGGGATATGCGCCGAACGACTGGCAGGTCGGCCAGACCGGCAAGGTCGTCGCTCCGCAGCTGTACATCGCCGTCGGCATCTCCGGCGCGATCCAGCATCTCGCTGGGATGAAGGACAGCAAGGTGATCGTCGCGATCAACAAGGACGAGGAGGCGCCGATCTTCCAGGTCGCGGATTACGGGCTCGTCGCCGACCTGTTCGAGGCGCTGCCGGAGCTTGAGAAGGCCCTCTGAGGGGCGCGGCCCCGAGGATACTGCGCGCCCGATGACGGGCGCGCAGGAGCGTCGTCGCGTCAGTGCAGCGCGCCCGACTTCTTCGCGGCATGAGTTGCGATCAAATCCATGATCGGCGGCGACAGGCAATCATAGGGCTCCAGCCCGATCTCGCGCAGCCGGGCGCGGATCGCCGGCATCCGCGACGGATCGACCCCCGACTCGATCACCGACGAGACGAAGGCCGCGAATTCCGGCGGCGACCAGCCCGGCTCGACCGCCAGTTCGGTGTGCACGAAATCCAGCCCGAACAGCGGATGCTCCTTGTTCTCGATCCGCCCGTACATATGCGCGCCGCATCCCGTGCAGGCGTAGCGCTGGATCGCAGCCGCGGGATCGACGATGGCGAGCTTGTCCGCGTTCTTCGTCACCTTCAGGTGATCGCGCGGGACGACGGCGATCTCGGAGAAGATGGCCCCTTCCGGTTTCCAGCACTTGGTGCAGCCGCAGGCGTGGTTGTGGGCGGTCTGCGCCGTGAGGGTGACCTCGACCGGATCGGTCTTGCATTTGCAGCGCAGCACGCCGCCCTTGTGCCCGGGCGCCGCCTTCCACAGGCCCCGGTCGATCTGCGGGTGTATCCTGACGCCGGAGGTGTCGATCCTGGGTTCTGACGGCTTGTCGCCGCCGCCGAAGAGATTGCCGATAAAGCTCATGCTTCGTCCTCCCGATCCGGGCGATTTTCATTGCGCGCCCGGTGGCGGGATCATGCCAGAAATTGCTGAAATTGAGAAGGAATCGCGACATCGCCGCCGCGACGGTCACACCGCCCGGCGGGCCAGCGCCACCAGCGCAGCGCGCAGCGCGTTTCCGTCCGCCACCGGCGTCATGAATTCGAGCCGCCGCACCGCGTCTCCGCAGGCCAGATCCGCGCCTTCCGGGTCGACACCGGTCAGCGTCCACGCCCCGTCCTCGCCGCCGCAGATCCGGGCGAAATGGCGGACCGACTCGGCGTGGTCGGCGTTCATATGGGCGACCATGCGGGCTTCGGCCTCCGCCAGCCGCGACCAGTCCACGCGCGGCGCGAGGTCGGCGGCCTCCAGCGCATAGGCCTTGCCGAAGCCCGCGTTGAAATCCGCCCGCGCGATCTCGCAGCGCCAGAAGCTGAAATCGCCGAAATCGGCGTAGAGCCCCGCCTTGGGGTGGCGGGCGAGGTAGCGCCGGCGGGCGTCGGCGTCGGCCTCGCGCGCCAGCTTTTCGGCGCGGGCGAACAGCGTGAGGCGCGGATGGGCGAGCGGGTCGCCCTTGCCGGGCTCGCCGATCAGCAGCGAACAGCGCGGCTCGGCTGCGAGCGCGTCGCTGTGGACCGAGAGGCCCGAGGCGAGGAACACCGGCGCGCCTTCGATCAGCGTCGCCAGCGCCACCCGGCTCGCCGAAGGCCAGCCGTCGCCGGGGGCGGCGGTTGCGAGCGCGGCGAAGCGCGCGGTGCGGATCATCCGCTTGGCCTGCGCGCGGGCGGCGTCGTCGACGGGGCGCAGGGCGTCGTCTCTCTCGATCATCGGGGGCCTTTCGGGCGGGTCAGGTCACGGAAGCGCGGATGTGATGCTCGGGCCGGTCCCAGCGCCGCTCATGCAGGATTTCGGCGAGGCGGAAGGCGGCGTCGGCGACGTCCGCGAAGCGCAGATAGAGGGGCGCGAAGCCGAAGCGCATCAGATCGGGCGCGCGGAAATCGCCGATCACCCCCTCGGCGATCAGCGCCTGCACGACGGCGTAGCCATGCGGGCATCGGAACGAGACCTGAGAGCCGCGCTGCGCGGGGTCGCGCGGGCTGGCGAGCGCGATCTCGCCGGGCGGAACCCGCCGCTCGACTTCGGCGATGAAGAGCTCCGACAGCGCGCGCGACTTGGCTGCGAGATCGGCGAGGTCGACCATGTCGAACACGTCCAGCGCGGCGTCGAGCGCGCGCATCGACAGGATCGGCGGCGTGCCGACGCGCAACCGTCCGACCCCCGGCGCCGGGCGGAAGGACGGGTCGAAGGCGAAGGGCGCGGCATGGCCGAACCAGCCCGAGAGGGCGGGGCGCAGGCCGTCCGCCAGATCGGGGCGCACATAGAGGAAGGCCGGCGCGCCCGGGCCGCCGTTGAGATATTTGTAGCCGCAGCCTACGGCGAATTCGGCGCCGCTTTCCGCGAGATCGACCGGAAACGCCCCGGTGGAATGGGCGAGGTCCCAAAGCATGACCGCGCCCGCCGCATGTACGCGCGCAGTCGTCGCGGCGAGGTCGAGTTTCGCCCCGCTGCGGTAGTCGACCTGGGTCAGCAGCGCCACGGCCACCTCCGCGTCGAGCGCCTCGAGCACGCTTTCGCGCGGGACGCGCCGCAGCCGGCCCCGGCCGATCAGCTCGATCAGCCCCTCGGCGATGTAGAGGTCGGTCGGGAAATTGCCTTCGTCGGACAGGATGACGTCGCGCCCCGGGCGCAGGCGCATCGCCGCCGCGAGCAGCTTGAAGACGTTCACCGAGGTCGAGTCGCAGACGACCGTCGCGCCGGGGGCGGCCCCGATCAGCCGGCCGATCCGGTCGCCGAGCCGTTCGGGCAGGTCGACCCATCCATGCGCGGTCCAGCCCCGGATCAGGCTCTCGCCCCATTCGCGCTCGACGACGTCGCGCAGGGTCGCCGCGGCGCGTTTCGGCAGTGGACCCAGAGAGTTGCCGTCGAGATAGATCACCCCTTCGGGCAGGTGGAAGGCGTCGCGGAGACCTGCCAGCGGGTCGGCGGCGTCGAGGGCAGCGGGGTCGGACATCGGGGCCTCCTCCAGTCGGCGCGAGCATAGCCATGCGGGCGCGGCGGGGCGAGAGGGGGCGCGGTCGGCGCCTCTAGCGCATGCCGTCGCCGTCGCGCGGATTTGAACTGTCGGCCCCGGCCCGCTAGGGTGCGCGGATGCAGTTCCTCACGGCCAACGACGCGCCCGGCGCCCATGCCCCGAGCTGGTTTCGCGCCACCGCCAACTCCGCCCCGACCACGGGGCCGCTTTCGGGCGAGACGCGCGCCGACGTTTGCGTGATCGGCGGCGGCTATGCGGGGCTCTCCGCGGCGCTCCATCTCGCGCAGGCCGGTCGCGACGTGGTTCTGCTCGAGGCGCACCGGCTCGGCTGGGGCGCTTCAGGGCGCAATGGCGGACAGCTCTCCTACGGGCCGCGCATCGGCATGGACGTCTATGAGCGGATGCTCGGCCCCGACGACGCCCGCAAGATCTGGGAGATCTCGACCGAGGCGACGCGCCTGACCAAACGCCTGATCGCCGAGCACGCCATCGCTTGCGATCTCAGCCCCGGCCATCTGGAAGCCGCGGCCAAGCCCGGCCACGCCGAGGCGATGCGGCGCGAGGCCGACCATCTCGGGAAGGTCTATGGGCATGAAGGCCTGCGCTGGCTCGACCGCGGGTCCTTGCGCGCCCGCGTCGCCTCGCCGCTCTATCATGGCGGGCTCGACGACCCCGAGGGCGGGCATCTCCACCCGCTGAACTACGCGCTCGGCCTCGCCGATGCGGCGCGGAAGGCCGGCGCGCGGCTGCATGAGCGCTCCGTCGTGCGCGAGATCGGCGAGGGCGTCGCGCGCACCGATGCGGGCGAGGTCCGCGCCGACTGGGTGATCCTCGCCTGCAACGGCTATCTCGACCGGCTGGAGCGCCGCGTCGCCGCGCGGATGATGCCGATCAACAATTTCATCGTCGCGACGGAACCGCTGGGCGCGCGCGCCGATGCGCTGCTGCCCCGCGGCGACTGCGTCGCCGACAGCTGGTTCGTGCTGAACTATTTCCGCCTGTCGCCCGACGGCCGCCTGCTCTTCGGCGGCGGCGAGACCTATTCGCACAAGTTCCCCAGGGACATCGAAGCCCTCGTGCGCAAACCGCTCGAACGCGTCTTCCCGCAGTTGAAGGGGGTGCGGATCGACCATGCCTGGGGCGGCACGCTTTCGGTGACGGCCAACCGCGCGCCGCTGTTCTGGCGCGACGGCAAGCGGCTGCTGTCCATCGGCGGCTGGTCGGGCGCGGGGGTTCACATGGCGACGATGGGCGGCGCGATCGCCGCGGAAGCCGTGCGGGGGACGATGGCGCGCTGGGATGTGCTGGCGCGGGCGGCTTCCGGCCCCTTCCCCGGCGGGGACCGGTTTCGCCCTGCGCTGCTCGCGCTCGCGATGACCTGGTATGCGCTCCGCGACCGCCTCTGACGCCGCAAGGACGCCGAGGACGAAGGAGATACGCCGATGTTCGTCATGCCCGCCCCCGAAACCGCCATCGCGCCGCGCCAGCTCGGCGGGGCGGCCGACTGGTGGCGCGGCGGGGTGATCTATCAGATCTATCCCCGCAGCTTTCTCGACATGAACGGCGACGGCGTCGGCGATCTCGCGGGGATCGCGGCGCGGCTCGACTATGTGGCGAGCCTGGGGGTGGATGCGATCTGGATTTCACCCTTCTTCGTCTCGCCGATGGCCGATTACGGCTACGACGTGTCCGATTACCGCAACGTCGATCCGCTCTTCGGGACGATCGAGGATTTCGACGCGCTGCTCTCGGGGGCGCATCAGCGCGGCCTGCGGGTGATGCTCGACCTCGTGCTGTCGCACACCTCCGACAAGCACCCCTGGTTTCAGGAGAGCCGGCTCGACCGGTCCAACGCGCGGGCCGACTGGTATGTCTGGGCGGACCCGAAACCGGACGGGACGCCGCCCAACAACTGGCTGTCGATCTTCGGCGGCCCCGCCTGGGAATGGGACAGCCGCAGGCGGCAGTATTTCATGCACAATTTTCTCGCGAGCCAGCCCGACCTGAACTTCCACAACCCGGACGTGCAGGAGGCGATGCTCGACGTCGCTCGATACTGGCTGGAGCGCGGGGTGGACGGGTTCCGGCTCGACACGGCGAACATGTACTTCCACGACAAGGAGTTGCGCGACAATCCTCCGGCGGGCGGGCTGATCGTGAACGGCATTCCCGAGCAGAACCCCTATGCGATGCAGCAGCCGATCCACAACATCAGCCGCCCCGAGACGCTGGGCTTCATGGAGCGGCTGCGCGCGTTGATGGACCGGTATCCAGCCACGGCGACGGTGGGCGAGATCGGCGCGGTGACCGACATGTATCGCGCGCTCGCCGACTACACGGCGCCGGGTCGGCTGCACATGGCCTACAGCTTCGACTTTCTGGGGCGCGCCTTCTCGGCGGCGCAGGTGCGCAAGGTGGTCGAGCGGATGGAGGCGATGGGGGAGGGCTGGCCATCCTGGGCCTTCTCCAACCACGACGTCGAGCGGGTGCTGACGCGCTGGGGCCTAGGCGCCGAGGCCGACCGCGCCGGCCCGCTGCTGCTGGCGCTGCTGGCCAGCCTGCGCGGCACGCCCTGCCTGTATCAGGGCGAGGAGCTGGCGCTGCCCGAGGCGGTCGTGCCCTACGAGATGCTCCGCGACCCCTATGGCGTGCGCTTCTGGCCCGACTTCAGGGGGCGGGACGGCTGCCGCACCCCGATGCCGTGGTCGGCCTCGGTGGCGCATGGCGGCTTCACCGCGGGCGAGCCGTGGCTGCCGGTCGGCCCCGACCATCTGTCGCGCGCGGTCTCGCTTCAGGAAGGCGATCCGGCCTCGCCGCTTGAGCGCGCCCGCGCGTTTCTCGCCTGGCGGCGCGAGCGGCCCGAGCTGAAATCGGGCGACATCGCGTTTCACGACGCCGAGGAGCCGGTCCTCGCCTTCACCCGCAGCCTGGGCGACTCACGTCTGCTCTGCGCCTTCAATCTGGGCGGGCGGGCGGCGTCGTTCGACACGGGAGGCTTCGGGCCGGTCAGCCCGTGCCCGGGCCACGGATTTTCCGCCCATCTGGAAGGCGCCGGCGCGGCGCTCGGACCGTTCGACGCATTTTTCGCGATCTACTGAGGCGCCGGGGGCCTGTCGCAGCTTTGACATCTTGAAAATCCGACGTATCGTTTCACTTATCGCTTACGCATCCGCATGAAGCTGACAGTCGGTCCTCAACCCGACGAAGAGCCGAGAGGGGTCATGAAGCAACTGATCGACAGGATCGCCGAGTGGCTCGACGGGCTGTTTCCCGATGCGGCGCCGCAGCCGATCCCGATCCGCGTAAAGGACCGGCGCCGTCGCTGACGCGACGGTCGCGGGAGTTCGGTCCGCCCGCAGCATCTCGCGGCTGCGACGTCAGCGCGCAAGGCCGGCGTCCCACCTCCCGTTGCTGACCGAAACCGGCAGGGCTACATCACTTGCATGTCGATCTGGCGCTTCGCGAACCCGACCAACTTCATGCGCCTTTCCGGCGCGCTGATGCCCGTGATGGCCGTCGGCGGCGCGGCGGCCCTGTTCGTCGGCGTGGTCTGGGGGCTGTTCTTCACCCCGCCCGACTATCAGCAGGGCGACACGGTGCGGATCATGTACATCCATGTCCCCGCCGCGATGATGGCGATCAACATCTATTTCATCATGGCGCTGGCGTCGGCGATCGGGATCATCCGGCGCCACCATGTCTCGTTCCTCGTGGCCAAGGCGGCCGCGCCCATCGGCGCCGGCCTCACGCTCGCCGCGATCCTGACGGGGGCGCTCTGGGGCCAGCCGACCTGGGGCACCTGGTGGGAATGGGACCCCAAGCTGACGTCGATCCTGATCATGCTGTTCTTCTACCTCGGCTATATCGGGCTCTGGGCTGCGATCGACGACCCCGACAAGGCGTCGGACCTGACCGGCGTGCTATGCCTCGTCGGCGTGGTCTTCGCGGTGTTCGCCCGTTACGCCGTCGAGATTTTCGGCGACCAGACGCTGCATCAGGGCGCGTCGCTGTCGCTCGACGCGGAGAGCAATGTCGATCCGGTCTTCTACCGGCCGCTCATCGTGACGGTGGCGGGCTTCTACATGTTCTTCATCGCGCTGCTGCTGCAACGCGCGCGGACCGAGATCCGGCTGCGCCGCACCCGAGCGCTGAGACTCGCCGCCGCTGCGGAAGGCGCAGCGCCCGCCGGAGAGCCCGCCTGATGCTTCAGCCCGGCGCGCATTGGGAGTTCGTGATCGCCGCCTATGCGGGGACTTTCGCGATCATGGCCGCGCTCGTCTGGTTCAGCCTGCGCGCCGACCGCAGGGCGCGGCGCGAACTCGACGAGATGGAAGAGCGCATGCGCGGGAAGCGCCGAATGGGGCCGCGCTGACCCTTCGGAGAGAGCTGCGATGAGCGACGACGCCGCACCGACCGATCGCGCCTCCTTCTGGGGCCGCTTCGCGCCGCTGATCATCTTCCTCGGGCTTGCGGGGATTTTCGGCGGCTATCTGATCGCCACCAACTTCTTCGGTTATCAGCGCGACGCGCTGCCCTCGGCGCTGATCGACAAGCCCGCGCCGATCACCGAACTGCCGCCGCTCTTCGCGGGCGGGCAGGGGATCACGGAGGCCGCGCTCAGGGCCCCGGGCGTCAAGCTGGTCAATGTCTGGGCGAGCTGGTGCGGGCCGTGCCGCGCCGAACACCCGATCCTGATGGAGCTGCAGGCCGAAGGCTTGACCATCCTCGGCATGAACCACCGCGACGCGCCGGAGCAGGCCACCGCCTTCCTGCGCGACCTCGGAGACCCTTATTCCGCCATCGGCGTCGACCGTACGGGCCGGGCGAGCGTGGAATGGGGCGTCTACGGCGTGCCGGAGACCTTCGTGGTCGACGGCGAGGGCCGCATCGTCTTCAAGCATGTCGGCCCGATCCAGCGCCGCGATCTCGAGACGCGCCTGCGCCCCGCCATCGAGGCGGCTGCGGCGAAAGGCGGCTGAGCGGCGCGCTTCCCGCAGCGCGCCGCCTCCGTCAGGATCGCGGCGCAAGGGGGAGGCGCGCATGGCGGTCAGGCTGATCTTTCGCGGCGGCGCGGGGACCGTGACGGGCTCCTGCGCGCTGATCGAGCATCCCGGCGGACGGCTGATGGTCGATTGCGGGATGTTCCAGGGCAACCGCACCACGCGGGAGTTGAACTACGCCGCGTTTCCCTTCGACGCCGCTGAAGTCGACCATCTGCTGCTGACGCACGCCCATATCGACCATAGCGGGCTGATCCCGAAACTTGCGCTGGCGGGCTTCGACGGTCCGGTCCACGCCACCGCCCCCACGCTCGACCTGCTGCGCTTCATGCTGCCCGACAGCGGCGCGATCCAGGAGGGCGAGGTGCGCCGGCTGAACGCGCGGTTCAAGCGCGAGGGCAAGCAGACGGTCGCGCCGATCTACACGCGCGAGGACGCGGAGGCGGCGCTGACTTTGGGGCGCGCGCATCCGCTGGAGGAGTGGTTCGACGTCGGGCGCGGGGCGCGGGCGCGGTTCTGGAATGCGGGCCACATGCTCGGCTCGGCGTCCGTGGAGTTGGCCATCGAGGATGGCGGGGCGCGGCCCTTGCGGCTCCTGTTCTCGGGCGATCTCGGGCCGGACGAGAAAGCGTTCCACGCCCCGCCCGACGCGCCGGAGGGTTACGACTACGTCGTCTGCGAAAGCACCTATGGCGACCGCGAGCGCGAGGATCAGACCGTCGCCCAACGCCGCGAAGCGCTGCGCGCCGAGATCGTCGCGGCGATGGCGCGCGGCGGCAATCTGGTCATCCCCTCCTTCGCGGTCGAGCGCAGCCAGGAGCTGTTGCACGACATCGGCGTGTTGCTGGCGCAGAAGGCGATCCCGAACGGGCCGGTCTTTCTCGACAGCCCGCTCGCGAGCCGCGTCACGGAGGTCTTCGCCCGGCACGCCGGGGAGTTCGACGACATCGACCTCGACGAGGCGGAGCTGTTCCGCCATCCGAGCTTCCGGATCACCGAAAGCGTCGAGGACAGCATGGCGATCAACCGCATCGCCGGCGGGGCCATCGTCATCTCGGCGAGCGGGATGGCGGATGCCGGGCGGATCAAGCACCATCTGCGCAACAATCTCTGGCGCGGCGAGGCGACGGTGCTGTTCGTCGGCTATCAGGCGCCGGGCACGCTCGGCGAGCGCATCCTGTCCGGCGCGCCCCGGGTGCGCATCCATGGCCGCGACGTCGAAGTGCGCGCGACCATCCGCAGCCTGCAGGGCTACTCGGCCCATGCCGATCAGGGCGAGCTTGCGCGCTGGGTGCTGGCGCGCCGGCCGATCCGCGCGGGCCTGTTCCTCAACCATGGCGAAGACGAGGCCCGCCACGCGTTCAAGGCGTTGCTGGAAGCCGAGGGGCTCGGCGGCGCCGAGATCCACCTCCCCGAACTCGACGACGCCTTCGCATTGCGCGCCGACGATGCGCCGCTGCGCGAGGCGACGACGCCGCGGGTCGATCCCGCGCGGCTGCGGCGCGACTGGGCGGACGACCATGTCGACTTCACTCTGCGGCTCGCCCGCGCGCTCGACGCCGCCCCGGATCCTGCGTCGCGCGAGCGCCTGATGGGGCGGCTGCGCGCAGTGCTGGACGAGGCGGGCGGCTGACCGCCCGCGGCTACTGCGCCGCCTTCAGCGCCTCGACGCCGCGCCGCCACAGCGGACGGATCGCAGGCAGCAGGAACAGGAGCGCCGACGCCCCCATGAGCGCCCCCGAGATCGGACGTTCGACGAAGGTCGCGAGATCGCCCTGCGATGAGATAAGCGCCTGCCGGAACGCCTTCTCCAACAGCGGTCCGAGCACCAGCGCCAGCACCAGCGGCGCCAGCGGATAGTCCATCTTGCGCAGCCCGTAGCCGGCGAGGCCGAAGGCGACGATCAGCCAGACGTCATGCATCTTCTGGTTCGGCGCGAAGCCGCCGACGATGCAGAGCAGGATAACCACCCCGGACAGCGCCGCGAACGGCATGCGCAGCGCATAGACGAAGAGCGGGATCAGCGCGATGTTGACGATCACCGCGAAGACATTGGCGGTGTAGAGGCTCGAGATCAGCCCCCAGACGAAATCCGGCTGCTCGATGAACAGCATCGGCCCCGGCGAGAGCCCCCAGATCACCATGCCGCCGAGCAGCAGCGCCGTGGTGGGAGAGCCGGGAATGCCGAGGGTGAGCATCGGCAGGAGCGAGCCGGTGGAAGCTGCGTTGTTGGCCGTCTCCGGCGCCACCACGCCCTCAATGGCCCCCTTGCCGAATTTCTCCGGTGTCTTGGAGCCGGTCTTGGCGAGGCCATAGGCCATCAGCGCCGCCGGCGTCGCGCCCGCAGCCGGCAGAAGTCCGACGAAGAACCCCAGCACCGAGCTGAAGGTCATCAGCTTCCACGTGCGGCGGAGCGCGCGAAATCCCTCGATCAGATCGCGGAAGCCGATGCGCGCGTTCGTCACCTTCGGCGCGCCGCGCGTCTCCTCGATGGTCCAGAGCACCTCGCCGAGACCGTAGACGCCGATGGCGAGCACCAGGAAGCTGATGCCGCTGTAGAAACCGGGCATGTCGAAGAAGATCAGCCGCGGCTGCCCCGAGATCAGGTCGAGCCCAACCGTGCTCAGCACCAGCCCGAGCAGGATCATCGCGAGCGTCTTGAGCACGTCGTCGCCGCCGAGCCCGACGAAGGTCGTGAAGGCGAGCACGACCAGGGCGAATTCCTCCGCCGGGCCGAAGGCGAGCGCGAAATCGGCGAGCGGTTCGGCCAGCAGGGTGAACAAGATCACCGAGATCGTGCCGCCGACGAAGGACGCGGTCGCGGCGGCGATCAGCGCCAGCCCCGCCTTCCCCTGCTGCGCCATCGGGCGGCCGTCGAAGGTCGTGGCCACCGCAGTCGAGGCGCCTGGAATGCCGAGCAGGATCGAACTGATCGCGCCGCCATACATCGCGCCGTAATAGACGGCGGCGAGGAAGATCATCGCCGAAGTCGGCGGGACCAGAAAAGTGATCGGCAGCAGGATCGCGACCCCGTTGACCGAGCCGAGGCCGGGCATGGCGCCGATGAACAGCCCGGCCGTCACGCCGAGCACGATCACCGTGATGTTGAGCAGGCTCAGCGAGGTCGCGAAGCCGTCGGCGAGGTGGACCAGAGTTTCCATTGCGGCGCGACCTCAGAACACGAGACGGTAGAGCGGCCCGAACCACGGCTCGGTGAAGCCTTTCGGCAGGATGATGCGCAGGGTCGCCTCGAAGAACAGGAACAGGACCACCGGCGTCGCGAGGACCATGATCGCGGTCGTTATCCAGCCGATCTTGCCGAAGACGCGCAGGTGGAACAGCAGGAAGAGCGGCAGCGCCACATAGACGCCGGCGACCGTCGTGAGCGCCACCGCCGCGATCGTGCTCAGCGCGACCGTCAGGAAGGGGCGCGCCGATTCGGGATGCATGAAGGGCGTGCGCGCGTAGCGCGACGTCGGGTCCGATCGCCATTCGCGGATCAGAATGGCCGTCGCGATCGCGAACATCGCCGCCGAAAGCCAGAACGGGAACGCTCCGCCGCCGGGGCCGGAGCTCGCCTCCCATCCGATCGGCAAGGCGAGGCCATAGGCCATGAACATGGCGGACAGGGCCATAAGGGCGAGGGCGGTGACGAACTCCGCGACGCGCATCGGCGGATTCCTTGCGAGTGGGAAACGAGGATGGCGAGCGGGACGGCTGCGCCGCCCCGCCCGTCAGGCGCCTGTCCGAAGGGGCCTGGCCGAGATCAGGATTTCAGCGCGTCGAGCAGCGTGGCGTGCTTGTCGCGCTCGGCGAGGAAATAGGCCTGGAGCGCGTCGCCCGTCAGCAACTCCGACTCGAGCGCCTGCTTCTCGGTGTAGGAACGCCACTGCTCGGTCGCATGCAGCTTCTGGAACATGTCGGTGTAGAAGGCGACCGCTTCGGGCGGCATGCCGGCCGGGCCGACGAAGCTGCGCTGCATCTTGTAGACCAGATCGTGGCCGAGTTCGCGCATGGTCGGGGTGTCGGGCAGGGGGGCGATCCGCTCCTCGGTCAGCGCGGCGATGGCGCGCAAACGACCGGCCTGGGCGAAGGAGAGCGCCTCGGACGGGTTGTTGACCGTCGAGTCGACGTGGCCGCCGACGAGGTTCTTGGCCACTTCGCCGCCGCCGCCGAACGGCACATAGGTGAAGTCGAGGCCGAATTCGCGGCTCAGCATCGTGGTGACGAGGCTGTCCTCCTGGCCCTGCCCGGTGCCGCCCATCTTCCACGACCCGCCCGCCGCCTTCACCGCGGCGACGTAATCGTCGAGCGTCTGGATCGGGCTGTCGGCGTTGACCCAGAGCACGAAGGTGTCGAGCGCCATCCGGGCGATGGGGGTGAACTCGGCGATGTCGACGCCGATGTCGGTCTGCAGCGGCGTGGTGTAGTAGCTGTTGAGCGTCGCCATCACGACATGCGCATCGCCCGCCTTGTCCTTGAGATAGCGCAGCGCTTCCGCGCCCGAGCCGCCGCCCTTGTTCACCGGAAGGATCGGCATCGGCGACAGGCGGGCCTGGTCGATCATCGACTGGAACAGCCGCGCGAGCTGGTCGGCGCCGCCGCCCTGCCCCGCCATGATCACGAGTTCGACCGGGCGCGACGGCGTCCAGTCGGCGGCGCGCGCAGGGGTGCCGAAGGCGGTGAGCGCGGCCGCGGCGCCGACGCCGGCGAGCAGGTCGCGTCTGGAAAGGGTATTGGTCATCGATTGGTCCTCCCTGAGCCGACATTGCGGCGAAGGCGCCGGCCATCGCCCGCAGCCGGGCTGCGACTTCTTGGCGCATAGATGGAGAGGTTACCTGAGAGGGCGCAACTTTCAATCCCTCAAGGCGCAAAAAATTTTAAATTGTTCTTCACTCTTTGCGCTGCGCGCGAGAGAGCCGGTCCAAAAGGGTCGAAAAAATCTGGACCGGTCCCCTCTTGGTCTTCGCGGCGTCAGGCCGCGCGCGCCTGCGCCGGGGCGTCCACTGCGGCGCAGAGAGTTTCCAGGTCGATCGGCTTGCGCAGCGTCCGGTCCGCCGACTCGACCGCATCCTCGAAGGCGCCGTCGCGCAGCGCGATCGACCCGGTGACCGCGATCACCTTGATCCGGGGCTGGAACAGCCGCGCCAGACCCGCCAGAACGATGGCGCCGTTGAACGGCATGATGACGTCGCAGATCATCACGTCGAAGGTTTCGGTTTCGAGCGCCGCCGCGGCGGCGTCCCCGTCATGGACCACCCGAACCTCGTGTCCGGCGTCCATCAGCGTCTCCGACCAGATCCAGCACAGATCCGCATCGTCTTCGGCGATCAATACGCGCGCCATCTCATCCCACTCCGCTCCAAACGCCTTTCGGCCTCACCCGTCGCCTTGATGCAGCGCCAAGCGTTACCAACCGGTTTACGACTTTAGTCGTAGTCCCTTCGAATGGAGCGCGTCGAGCGGCGCTAGGGCGTCGAGCAAGCGTCGGCGTGCCGGCCCCGCGATCCGGCTTTCGCAACCCTGATGCGCCGAGGGCAGCGATGGCCTCCTCGCGGCGTTCGGGATTTGCGGCCCGTGCGACGCACCCAGTCGTCGGCGGCGGCGACGCGATATCGAATCTTCGAACTTTAGTAAGATTTTCTGTATCTGTGGTGCTTGGGGATGAGGCGGATAGATCAGAGGCGGCGATCATGCGCCGAGTCCTTCCAGTCGCCGACGCCATTCTGGCCGCCGAAACCCCTGAGGCGATCGGCGAGGCGCTCGGCGGGTTGCGCGACGCCTGGGGCGTCGATCAGGCGACGTTCATCATGCGGGCGCCGGATCGCGCCGACGTCGCGCCGGCGGCAGGAACGCTCCCCGGCGCCGCCGGCATGTGGCTCCGTCGCCGCGGATGGTTTTCGATCGCCTGCGTCGAGCCCGAATGGGTGAGACGCTACGAGGAATTGAGCTTCCAGAATGTCGATCCCGTGGTCCTGACGGCGTCGCGCCGCTTCTCCGCCTTCGACTGGCGAGAGCTCGACTTTTCCGCCCCGAGGTCCGCCGCACTCCGCGCCGAGGCGAGCGCTTATGGCGTCGGCCTGCACGGGCTGACGGTGCCGCTGCATGGCGCCCCAAGTTGCGAGGCCGCATTCTCGGTCATATCGACCGGCGGGCCGGCCGCGTGGGACGCGGTCGTCGCCGAGGGCCTCGGCGATTTCCTGACGATCGCCGCGGCGCTTCAGCAGCGCGCGCACGCGCTGCTCGGTCTTGCGACCGCGCCGCGCCGTGCGCCGGACCTCGATCATGTTGAACGGCGGGCGCTCGCCGGCATCGCCTCGGGGCGTGGCGTCGCCGAGATCGCGGGCGAGTTGCGGTTGACCTGCGCCCAACTTCGCCGCCGCCTCGCGACGGCCCGTGCGAAACTGGGCGCGGAGACCCTCGCGCAGGCGGTCGCGCGAGCTCTGCGCCTTGGAGTTCTGCACCCTCATCCCGACGAGCTCCGATACGGCGGCGCCCGCCCTGTGCGAGACGGCGCGACGCGAAGCGCCTCGTCCTGAGTTTTCGGCCCCGCCGCCGCTGCGCGGATTTCCGAACGGCGCCTGCTTGGGCGCCCATGTATTGGGCGCCCAAGCAGGCCCGGCGCGCCATCGCGGCGCAGCCGGCGCGCCGGCGCTTGCGCCGCGGGCGCGCCGCTGCGCAGGATCGCTCGAGACCTCGCCCCCCGAAGGACGCCGCCCTGTGAGCATCAACGCCGCGATCACCCACCGCACCCGCTACGACTACGACCGGCGGATCGACCTCGGCCCGCAGATCGTGCGCCTGCGCCCCGCTCCGCACAGCCGCACCAAGATCCTCGCCTACAGCCAGAAAGTCAGCCCCGAGCCGCATTTCCTGAACTGGCAGCAGGACCCGTTCGGCAACTACCTCGCCCGCCTCGTCTTTCCCGAGAAGGTGGATCACTTCGAAGTCACGGTGGACCTCGTGGCCGACATGGCCGCCGTCAACCCGTTCGACTTCTTCGTCGAGGACGCCGCCAAGAGCGCCCCCTTCGCCTACAGCCCCGAGGACGCCAAGGACCTCGCCCCCTATCTGGAGACCGGCGCGCAGGGCACGGCCTTCGAGAAGCTCTTTCAGGACCTGCCCAAGAAATTCGAGCACACGGTCGATTTCCTCGTCGCCGCCAATGCGCGCGTGCGTCAGGAGGTGGACTATCTCGTGCGCATGGAGCCCGGCGTGCAGACGCCCGAGGAGACGTTGCGCAAGGGCTCGGGCTCGTGCCGCGATTCGGGCTGGCTGCTGGTGCATCTGATGCGGCGCTGCGGCCTCGCGGCGCGCTTCGTGTCGGGCTACCTGATCCAGCTCACGCCCGACATCAAGGCGGTGGACGGCCCCTCCGGCCCGGCGGCCGACTTCACCGACCTGCACGCCTGGTGCGAAGTCTATGTGCCCGGCGCCGGCTGGATCGGCCTCGACCCGACCTCCGGCCTGCTCGCGGGCGAAGGCCACATCCCGCTCGCCTGCACGCCTTCGCCGCGCTCTGCGGCGCCGATCACCGGCGCGCACGAGCCCTGCGGCGTGGAGTTCTCCTTTGACATGGAGGTCCGGCGCGTGCGCGAGGAGCCGCGCGTCTCGCGCCCCTTCTCCGACGACGCATGGGACGCCATCGACGCCGCCGGACGCGCGGTGGATGCGAAGCTCGCCGCGCAGGACGTGCGGCTGACCATGGGCGGCGAGCCGACCTTCGTCGCCGCCGGCGACCGCGACGCGCCGGAGTGGAACGAGGAGGCGGTCGGCCCGACCAAACGCCTCTACGCCGACCGGCTGATCCGGCGGCTGCAGAAGCGCTTCGCGCCCGGCGGAGTGATCCATCACGGGCAGGGCAAGTGGTATCCCGGCGAGCAGCTGCCGCGCTGGGCGTTCGGGCTCTACTGGCGGCGCGACGGCGAGCCGCTGTGGCTGAACCCCGACCTGATCGCGACCGAGGACGCCGGCGCCTTCGCCTTCGAGGACGCCGAACGCTTCGCCCGCCAGATCGCGGAAGCCCTCGACCTCGACCCCGACGCGGCGCAGCCCGCCTATGAGGACCCCGCCACCTTCGTGCTGAAGGAGGCGATGCTGCCGGACAATCTCGACCCCGCGAACAACCGGCTCGACGACCCGCTTGAGCGGATGCGGCTCGCGCGCGTTTTCGAGCATGGGCTTGGAAAGGCGGTGTCGATGGTGCTGCCGGTCCAGCTCGCCCAGAGTCAGGGCGCGCGCGACTCGCGGCGGCGGCGGCGCTGGCGCTGGACGACCGAGAAATGGCGCACCCGGCGCGGCAAGCTGTTTCTCGCGCCGGGCGACAGCGCGGCGGGCTACCGGCTGCCGCTGACTGCGCTACCCTATCTCTCCGAGAGCGAATATCCTTATCTCAACGAACTCGACCCCTTCGCCGCGCGCGAGACGCTGGCCGCGCCGCGGCTGGCGATGCAGGGGCGCAGCGATGCGGGCTCGGCGGCGGCGGCGGCGATCGCGCCCGCCGGCGTCGCCTTCACGGCGGCCCCGCTCGGCGCCGTCGATCCGCGGCTGGCGATCTTCACCCAGCACGTCCGCACGGCGGTCGCAGTCGAGGTGCGGCACGGGCGGCTCTGCGTGTTCCTGCCGCCGCTGCCTTCGGCCGACGCCTTCGTGGACCTGATCGCCGCCATCGAGGAGGCCGCCGAAGCCGCGCAGACGCCGGTCCAGATCGAAGGCTACGCGCCGCCGCACGACGCGCGCATCAACGTGATCAAGGCGACCCCCGACCCCGGCGTGATCGAGGTGAACGTCCACCCGGCCGCCAGCTGGGAGGAGCAGGTCGCCATCACCGAAGGGCTCTACGACGACGCGCGCCATTGCGGGCTGGAGACGTCGAAATTCCTCTATGACGGCCGCCCGGTCGGATCGGGCGGCGGCAACCATATCGTCGTCGGGGCCGCCGCTGCGCCCGACAGCCCCTTCCTGCGGCGGCCCGACCTTCTCGCCTCGCTGGTGCGCTACTGGCAGAACCACCCGTCGCTGTCCTTCCTGTTCTCCGGTCAGTTCATCGGCCCGACATCCCAGGCGCCGCGGATGGACGAGGCGCGCGACGACATCCTCTACGAGATGGAGATCGCGCTCGCGCAGGTTCCCGCGCCCGGAGGCGACTGCCCGCCCTGGCTGGTGGACCGCATCTTCCGCAACTTGCTGACCGACGCGACCGGCAACACCCACCGCGCCGAGATCTGCATCGACAAGCTCTACTCGCCTGACGGCCCGACCGGGCGGCTGGGCCTCGTCGAGTTCCGCGCCTTCGAGATGCCGCCGCATCCGCGCATGAGCCTCGCCCAGGCGCTGGTGCTGCGCGCGCTGATCGCGCGCTTCTGGGACCGTCCCTACGAAGGCGGGCTGATCCGCTTCGGCCCCGCCCTGCACGACCGCTTCATGCTGCCGCATTTCGTCTGGGCCGATTTCCTCGACGTGCTGGAGGAGACGGGCGGCGCGCTCGGCCTGCGCTTCGACCCCGAATGGTTCCGCGCGCAGTTCGAGTTCCGCTTCCCGCTCGCGGGCGATCTGCGCCGGCGCGAGGTGCTGATGGAGGTCCGCTCGGCGCTCGAACCCTGGCATGTGCTCGGCGAGACCGGTGCGATCGGCGGCACGGTGCGCTATGTGGACAGTTCGCTTGAGCGCGTGCAGATCCGGGTGGAGGGCGACCTGCAGGGCCGCTTCGCCGTCGCCTGCAACGGCTTCGAAGTCCCGCTGACCGCGACCGGGCGGCGCGACGAGTTCGTGGCGGGCGTGCGCTACCGCGCGTGGCGGCCCGCCGAATGCCTCCACCCCACCATCGGCGTGCACGCGCCGCTGCGGCTCGACCTGTGGGACCGCTGGAGCGGACGCAGCGTCGGCGGCTGCATGCTGCATGCGGCCCATCCCGGTGGGCGCAGCTTCGAGACGCAGCCGGTCAACGATCTCGAGGCCGAGGGGCGGCGGATGGCGCGCTTCGATCCCGGCGGCCACCAGCCCGGCGGCTGGGCGCCGCGACCGCCGAGGCTCAGCCCCGAAGCGCCGCTCACGCTCGATCTGCGCCGGCAGGGCTGAGGGCGATCTCCGCCGCCGGCGCGCGCCTTGACGCAACGCTGACAGACCGCTGACACGCCGCTGACAGCCCGCCCGCACTCTGCGCAGAGGGCGGCGTCGGCGGTCGCGACGGCGATCCGCCCCTCTCGCAGCAGACGCGGCCGCGCAAGGAGGGCTGATCGATGGAAGTCTCGACATTCGAACTGATCTTCAAGCCGCAATCGCCCGCAGCGCCTTCGGGCGTCGCCGCCGTGGAGCGGGTGATCCAGGGCTATTTCCTCGCGATCTCCAATCTCGAGGAGCAGGAGTATCGCTACCGCCTCGATTTCGTGGCGCCGCCGCCGGCGGCGGGCTCGCCCAACGCCGCGTTCCGCACGCCCGCCGGCAACACGGTCGTGTTCGTCGATGCCGGCGGCGGCGACAACCAGCAGGGCGTGCTGAACGGGGGGCCGACCGCCACCGTGTTCCGCCCGAGCACCGGCTTCGTGCGCGTGCCGGCGCAGGGCACGGCGCTGGTGGCGGTGCTGCCGAGCGCCTTCGGCCCGCTGCCCGGCGAGCCCACGCCCCTCGTCGTCCCGAACTTCGAAGTGCGCGGCTTCGTGCGCATTTCGCTGCCGGCGGTGCGCAAGCCCGGCGGGCCGTTCTTCCAGACGGTTCCGCAGAGCAAGGGGCCGGTCCGGGTCCTGCTGACGCCGCAGCATCGCGCGACGTTCCTCGATGCGGGCGGGGCGATCACCGACCAGATCCAGACGTCGCTGCCGGTCGCCGGCGGCGCGGCGATCGCGGCGCTGCCGCCGGAGCCCGGCGGGTTCATCGTGTTCGACAGTCTGGTGACGCCGGAGCTCTTCGCGCCGCAGATCGAGGGCCTTTCGCCCGCCGAGCGCGGGGCCATGCTGACGGGCCTGCTCGCCGGCGTCTCGGAGGCGGGCGAGCTGGCCGACCTCAACAAGGAGCTGGCGCCCGAGATCGGGCTCGCCATCGAAAGGCGGACGAAGAAGGACGCCTGAACCAAGGCGGGCGCGCCGAGGCGCGCCCGTTGCGTTGCGCCGCGCGCCGCCGCCTTTCGCCGGGGCTTCGATCCTCGGCGGGCGGTTGACGGCGGGGCGAGCCGGCCCGATCTTCCCGCCGACGCGCTGCGGGCGCGGCGGGATGCAGCGAGGCCGGAATGCGCAGATGGGCGATCGGAGCGGCGGCGCTGGCGCTGCTCGCCGCGGGCGGCGTCGCGGCATGGACCGTCGGCGCCAACCGCATCGACGCCGCAATCGAACGCGAGATCGCCGCCCTCGCCGCGTCCGGCCTGCGGGTGGAGACCGCGACGCGCGGAACGACCGGCTTCCCGTTCCTCTGGCGCTACGAGGCCGAAGGGCTTTCCGTCGCCGATCCGGCGGGGCTGTGGCGGCTCGACGCGCCCCGCGCGCGCGCCGAGATCGCGCAGGGCGCGACGGGCGGGGCGCTTGTGCGGCTGACCCTGCCGGAGGGCGCGGCTCTCGGCGTTCCGGGGCAGGGCGTCTCCTTCGCGGTCGACGCCGAAGGGCTGGAGGTCGCGCCGGCGGAGGCCGCGCCGCTCCGCGCCGCGCGGCTGGCGCTGACCCAGACCGAGGGGCCGGGCGATCTGTCGGCGACCCTGCGCGACGTCGCCCTGCGCGCCGCCCGCGCCGATCCGGGCGCGCGCGCCGCAGCCCTCGACGCCGCGTCGCTCGTCCTGTCGCGCGACGGCGCGACCGCGCGCCTTGAGGAGGTGTCCGCGGCCGCCGAAGCATCCGGCCTCGCCGCGCCGAGCCTCGCCGCGTTTCAGGCCGCGCATGGGGCCGCTTCAGTCTCGGTGACGGCGCGGCGCGGCCAGGCCGAGACGCCGGAGGGCGCTGCGACCTTCGGCCCGGCCCGCATGGCGCTGCGCATCGACGCCGACGGCGCGGCCCTCGAGGCCGCAGCCGAGGACGTGGCGCCGCGCCTCGGCGTGGCGGGCGCCGCGCGCATCCGCTCGGTGGAGGGCGGGATGCGCCTGCCGCTGCGCCCCGGCCCGGAACCCGGGCGCTACGGCATGTGGCTGCGCGCCGACGGCGCCGAAGGCGATGCCGCTTTCTGGGAGGCGCTGGACCCGGACGGCGCTCTCGACCGCAGCGCGGCGACGCTCCAGACGGTGATCTCCGGCGACGCCGACCTGATCGGCCCGGCGGCGGGCCGGCCGCCGCGCCTGACCGTCTCGACTGTCGAGATCGAGCGGTTCCGGGCCGAGGCGCTGGGCGCGCAGATCGACGCGACGGGCCTCCTGCGCATCCGCCCCGGATCCGAGACGCCGGACGGCGAGATCGCCTTGCGGCTGGAAGGCTGGGAGGCGGCGCTCGACGATCTGGGCGCCGCAGGGCTGATCGGACCCGACCAGATGGATTTCGCGCGCGCGATGGCCGAAACCTATGCGCGCCCGGGGGCCGAGCCCGGCGCGCTCGACAGCGTCATCGCGCTGCGCGACGGGGCGGTGTTCGCCAACGGCGTGCGGGTGCGCTGACGCGCCGGGGTCAGCGCAGCCCTTCGTCGCGCGCGCTTGCTGCGGCGCGGGCCGCCTCGACCAGCAGCGCGCAATCGGCGGGGCCGACGACGAAGCGGTAGCCGAGCGCCTTGAGCGCCGCCCAGTCGCGCCCGCCGCCGGTGATCGTGCCGATCATCGCGCCGCGCGCCCTGGCCTTGCCCTCGATCTCCGCCAGCGCCGCCCGCATCTGCGGGCTCTCGCGCTGCGCCATCACGCCGAGCGAGCCGGAGAGGTCGTAAGGCCCGACGAAGCCCAGATCGACGCCGGGGGTTCCCATGATCGCGTCGAAGTCGCGCACGGCGTCGGCGTGCTCGATCTGGACCATCAGCAACAGCTCGTCCGCCGCCTGCGCGGAGTAGTCCGCGTTGGTCCCCCAGCCAGAGGCGCGCACGATGCTCGCCGCATAGCCGCGCCGCCCGAGCGGCGGGTAGCGGCAGAAGGCGGCTGTCTGCGCCGCGATCTCGGCGGAGTTGACCATCGGGACCATCAGCGACCGCGCGCCCCGGTCGAGCGCGCGCTTGAGCGTCGCCTCCTGCGCGTCGGGCACGCGAACGACGGCTTCCGCTCCGGCCGCCTCGACGGCGCGCAGCAGGGCGAGCCCCGCCTCCAGCCCCGCCGCGCCGTGCTCGCAATCGATCACCACCGCGTCCCAACCGGCGAGGACGACCGCTTCGGCGACCTCGGGCGAGCCGAATTGCAGCCAGACCGCGCCGACCGTCTCGCCGGCGGCCAGACGCGCCTTAAGCCGGTTCGCCATCGCGCGCCTCCTCCGGCGGGTCGCGGCGCTCGGGGGCGTCGAAGGCGGGGAGCGCGCCCTCCGGCAGCTCTTGCGGCTGCTTGCCGTAGCTGCGGAACTTCTCCAGCACGCGCTCCATCTCCTCGGGCGGCAGCAGGACCGGCGCGCCCATCTGGCGGGCGATGTGATACTGCTTGGCCAGCGTCTCGACCTCGACCGCCAGCGCCAGAGCCTTCGCCAGCGTCGGCCCGGTCGCGATCTGGCCGTGATTGGCGAGCAGGCAGGCGCGGCGGCCCTCCATCGCCTCCATCATCGCGCCCGAGAGCGCCGCCGTGCCGAAGGTCGCGTAGTCGGCGCAGCGGATGTCCGCGCCGCCGGCGACGGCGATCATGTAATGGAAGGCCGGGATCCCCTCGCGCAGGCAGGACAGGGCGGCGGCGTAGGGCGAGTGGACATGCACCACCGCTTCCGTCTCGGGGCGGCAGCGGTAGAGATCGTGGTGCATCCGCCATTCGGAACTGGGGAGCCAGTCGCCCCAGTAGCCGCCGTCGAGATCCATCAGCACGATCATCTCGTTCTCGAGCAGGTCGTAGGGCACGCCCGAGGGCGTGACGAGGAAGCCTTCCTCGACGCGGGCCGACACGTTGCCCGAGCTTCCGGTGTTGATCCCGAGCGCGTTCATCTCGCGGCAGGTGTGGATGATCTCGTGGCGCAACGTGCGGTGCTTCATCGCGTCCTTTCTCCCCGCGGTCCGGCGATCCGACAGTCAGAGCACAGGCCGGCGCCGGCGCATAGCCGTCGCGCGATTGTCGCGCAGCGAGGATGGACGTAAGGTTTCGGCGTCAATCGTCCCTCGGCAGCCGAAAGTCCGCGATGCGACCTGAGCCCGCGCCGCACGCCCCGAACGAAATCGCCCCGAGCCGCGCGCGGCTGTGGTTCGAGGCGTCGCGCCCGCGCACCCTGCCGGCCTCGCTCGCGCCGGTCGCCATCGGCGTGACGCTCGCCTTCGCGGATGGGGCGGCGCATTGGCCGGCGGCGGCGGCGGCGCTGCTGGGCGCGGCGCTTATCCAGATCGGGGCGAACTACGCCAACGACTACTACGACTTCGTCAAGGGCGCCGACACCGCCGCGCGGGCCGGCCCACGCCGCCTGACGCAATCCGGCCTCGCCAGCCCGCAGACGATGAAGCGCGCGGCGATGCTGGTCTTCGGGCTGGCGACGCTGGTCGGGGTCTATCTCGTCGCGCGCGGCGGCGCGCCGATCCTCGCCGTGGGTCTCGCCTCGCTGCTGTGCGGCGTGATCTACACGGGCGGGCCGTTTCCCCTCGGGTATCGGGGCTTGGGCGACGTGTTCGTGCTCGCCTTTTTCGGGCCCATCGCCGTGGCGGGCACATACTGGGTTCAGGCGCTGGAGATGGACTGGCGGCCGATCGCAGCGGGGCTCGGGCCGGGGCTGATCTCGACGGCGATCCTCGCGGTCAACAATCTGCGCGACGTGGACACCGACAGGATCGCCGACAAGCGCACGCTGGCGGTGCGGCTGGGGCCGGGCTTCGCGCGCTGGGAATACGCCGTCTGCATGAGTCTCGCGCTGGCCTCGCCGCTGATCTTCTGGGCGGCGGGCGCGGCGGGGCCGGGGATGCTTCTGCCGCTGCTGGCCGCGCCCTACGCCTTCCGGGTCGGAATGACGGTCTGGACGCGGCGCGACGGCCCGGCGCTCAACGGCGCGCTCGCGGACACCGGCAAGGCGCTGATGCTCTATGCGGCGTTGTTCTGCGTCGGCTGGCTGATCTGAGCGGCGCTCAGCCCATCGCCGCGACGAAGCGGTCGAACAGGTAGTGGCTGTCCTGCGGCCCGGGGCTCGCCTCTGGGTGGTACTGCACCGAGAACACCGGGCGGTCCCGCATCCGCAGCCCGCAATTGGAGCCGTCGAACAGCGAGACATGGGTCTCGATCACGCTGTCGGGCAAGGTCTGCGCATCGACCGCGAAGCCGTGATTCATCGAGGTGATCTCGACTTTCCCGGTCTCGAGATCCTTCACAGGATGGTTCGCGCCGTGATGGCCGTGGTTCATCTTCACCGTGCGGGCGCCGAGCGCGAGGCCGAGCATCTGGTGGCCGAGGCAGATGCCGAACACAGCCATGCCGGTCGTCTCGACGATCTCCCGGATCATCGGCGCGGCGTATTCGGCGGTCGCCGCCGGGTCGCCCGGCCCGTTCGACAGGAACAGGCCCTGAGGGTTCAGCGCCTTGATTTCGGCGGCGGTGGTTCGGGCGGGCGCGACGATCACCTCGCAGCCCGCCGCTTCGAGCCGGCGGAGGATGTTGCGCTTTGCGCCGTAATCGACGGCGACGACCCGACGGCGGTGGGCGGGCGATCCGTCGAAGCCGTTGGGCCAGACCCATGGGCCGCCATGCCAGTCGTAGCGGACGGGGGTCGTCACGTCGCGGGCGAGGTCGGCGCCGACGAGGCCGGGAAAGGCGCGCGCCTGCGCCACCAGCGCCGCCTCGTCGAACGCGCCGTCGGCGCGATGGGCGATCACCGCATGGGGCATCCCCTTGGTGCGGATGCTCCGCGTGAGCCGCCGCGTGTCGACGCCGCCGATGCCGATCAACCCGCGCGCGCGCATCCACTCGGCGAAAGGCCGAGCCGAGCGCCAGTTCGACGGCTCTGTCGGGTCGTCGCGCACCACGGCGCCGAGCGCGGCGGCGCCTTCGGCCTCCTCGTCCTCGGGGTTCGCGCCGACATTGCCGATATGAGGGAAGGTGAAGGTGACGATCTGACCGGCGTAGGAGGGGTCGGTCAGGATCTCCTGATAGCCGGTCATCGCGGTGTTGAAGCAGAGCTCCCCCGCCGCCGCGCCCTCGGCGCCGAAGCCGCGACCGCGCAGCACCGTGCCGTCGGCCAGCGCGAGGCGCGCGGTCAGACGAAGGTCCCGCTCTGCGGACATGTGCGACTCTCCCATGACAAGCGCGCGGAGCCTAGTGCGCCGCCCCCGGCGCGTCAAGCGAGGCGGAGGCCATAAATCCCTTTAAAATCAACACGCTGGCGAGCGCCGCCCGGCATTGCCGCAGTGCAGCGCATCGGCTAAGCTAAATCCCGCGCGGCCATATGGCGCCGCTTTCCCTCGGGAGAGACCATGCGCGAGAAGATCATGGCGGCCTTGAAGGAGGCGATGAAGCAGAAGGACGAGACCCGCGTCTCGACGCTGCGGCTCGTCACGGCGGCCTTGAAGGACCGCGAAATCGCTCTGCGCAACGACGAGGACGCCGACGCGACGCTGACCGACGCCGAGATCGTCGCGATCCTGTCGCGCATGGTCAAGCAGCGGCAGGACAGCATCAAGGCCTATGAGGAGGGCGGGCGGATCGAGCTCGCGGCGCGCGAGATGCAGGAGATCGCGGTGATCCGCGACTTCCTGCCCCGCCCGCTGAACCCAAGCGAGATCGACGCCGCCATCGCGAGCGCCGTCGCCGAGACCGAGGCGCAGTCGCTGCGCGACATGGGCAAGGTGATGGGGGCGCTCAAGGCGCGCTATCCGGGGCGGATGGACTTCGCCGCCATCGGTCCGAAGGTTCGCGCAGCGCTCGGGTGACGGCCCGAGCGAGGACGACGCCGCGCGCGCCGGTCAGAGGCGCGCCTTGACGTCGGCGGCGAAATCCTCGTAGCGGCGCAGGGCCTTGACCTCGACCTGCACCAGATGGCCCATCTTCTTCATGATCGGCAGATCGAAGAGGATCTGATCGAGCGCGTCCGGGCTTTCGACGTTGACCACGACGAAGACCCGGCGTTCGCCGACGACTTTCCACAGGTCGACGACGACGCCCGCCGATTTCGCCCCGAGCGCCACAGCTGCCTCCTCGGCCCAGATCGCGAACAGGCCGGGCTGGCCCATCTCGGCGTCGTATTCCACGCGGAAAGAGAGATGGTAGAGCATGGGCGCGCCTCCTCAGCGATAGCGTCCGTGTTTTTGCAGGACTTCGATCTTGTAGCCGTCGGGGTCCTCGACGAAGAAGAACCGCGCCATCATCGCGCCGTCGCGGTCGAACTGCACGATCTTGCGCGGGTTCAGCCCCGCCGCCTCGAAGCGCGCATGCTCGGCGTCGAGATCGTCCACGGCCAGGGCGACGTGGCCATAGCCGTCGCCAAGATCGTAGGGCGCGGCGCGGTCCTTGTTCACGGTCAGCTCGATCTCGAAATCGGCTTCCGCGTTGCGCAGATAGATCAGCGTGAAGTCGTCGAAATCGAAGCGGTCGGCGACCTCCAGCCCGAAGGCTTCGCGGTAGAAGGCGACCGAGCGGGCCTCCTCCAGCACGCGGATCATCATGTGGATGGCTTTGGCCATGTCGCGCCTCTCCCGCCTTCGCCGAGCGCCCGAGCCTAGGCGCGCGCGGGTCGGCCGCGCAAGGCCCGCGCCGGCGTCAGCCCAGCGCCGCGAGGGCGTCGGCGACGAGCCCCTCCACAGGCTGCGCCGCGTCGAGCATGCGCCAGCCCGCGGGCGTCGCCGCGCGCGGCGCCTGCGCGCGCACGAGGGCCCCGTCGGCGTCGGAGGCGTCGCCGAAGCGCGCGGCGGCGCGGCGGGCGGCCTCCTCCGGCGGCAGGGTCAGCCAGAGCTCGTCGAAGCGCACGCCCATGCGCGCGGCCATCGCCTCGGCTTCGGCGCGGAAGGCGGGATCGAGAAAGGTGGCGTCGAGCAGCGCGGGAAAACCCGCCGCCAGCGTGCGCCGCGCCGCCCGCAGCATCCGACGCGCCACCCGCGCGGTGACCTCCGGCGCATAGGCCGAGAGCGGCGCGCGGGTCTCCGGCGGCATGCCGACGATGCGCTTGCGGGTGACGTCGGAGCGGATGACGACCGCCCCGGTCAGCGGTCCGAGCCTTGGCGCGAGCGCGCGCGCCAGCGTCGTCTTGCCCGAGCCCGAGATGCCGCCGATCGCCACCAGACGGGGCGGCGGGCGCGGGGCGAGGGCGTCCTGCGCGAAGGCGAATTCGGCGCGCGCGCCCGCCTCGTCGCCCGATGACGCCGCCACCATCCCGCGCACGGCCCCGCGCATCGACAGGTAGAGCGGAAGCAGCGCCAATCCGCAATTGTCGCGCAGCGCGCCGAGCCAACGGTTGAGCAGCGCGCAGGCGAGGTCGCGGCGGTCCGCCGTCAGCAGGTCGGCCAGCGTCAGCGCGAGGTCGTAGAGGATGTCGACGGAGGCGATCTCCTCGGAGAATTCGATGGCGTCGAAAGGGGTCGGGCGACCGTCGATCATCACGATGTTGCGCAGATGCAGATCGCCATGGCAGCGCCGCACGCAACCATGGCGCGTGCGCAGATCGAACAGCCGCGCATGGCGCGCAGCCTCTGCGCGGGCGGCGGCGCGCCATTCCGGCGCGATCTCGCGCAACGCGGAGCCGGCGGCGGAGG
Source organism: Rubrimonas sp. (assembly GCF_036788415.1). Taxonomy (NCBI): domain Bacteria; kingdom Pseudomonadati; phylum Pseudomonadota; class Alphaproteobacteria; order Rhodobacterales; family Paracoccaceae; genus Rubrimonas; species Rubrimonas sp. Next base: position 58,763 of record NZ_DAIQNN010000012.1, read on the forward strand.
CGGCCTCGGCGATCTGGTCGATCCGCGCCAGCGTCGCCGCCGCGCCGCCATGCGCGCGCGCGTCGGGCGCTGCGCGATGCGCCTCGGCGAGAACGTCGGCCAGCCGTTCCACCATCGGAGCATCGAGCCGGCCCGCGGCGAGCAGGCGGTCGAACTCCTCCGCGCGGTCGAAGCGGCGCATCTCGACGAGGAAGTCCACCGCCTCGCCATCGCCGCCGATCCGCAAGGCCCCATCCGGGGCGCGCGTCACCGCGACGACGCCGCGATAAAGAGGGCCTGCGGCGGCGTTGACCTCGATCTCGCGGCGGCAGGCGGCCTCGCGCAGCGCGGGGGTCGAGAAGTCGAGATAATTCGACGCCACGGCCCGCTTGAGCTTGAACGCCCGGTCGCCGGCGAGAAACACCCGCGAGATGTGGGTGACGATCAGTTCGACCGGTGCGCCGCCATGGGTCGCGGGGTCGGCGAGGAAGCGGATCGTCTCGGCCTGCGCGGCCTCGAACGGCGCGATCTCGGTCATCGGCGCGGCCTCCCGGGACGGATCGTCACTGATCCGGAGAGTGGCGAGACGGGACGGACGCCGCCTTGCGCGCCGTCAAGGCCGGCTCATTTGCGGCGCAGATGTTCGTCGAGCCGGGGCATGATCTCGACGAAGTTGCAGGGGCGGTGGCGGGCGTCGAATTGGGGCTTCAGGATCTCGTCCCAGGCGTCCTTGCAGGCGCCGGGCGAGCCGGGCAGCGCAAAGAGATAGGTGCCGCCCGCAACGCCTGCGCAGGCGCGCGACTGGATCGCCGAGGTCCCGATCTTCTGAAACGAGACCATGGTGAACAGCGTCCCGAAGGCCTCGATCTCCTTTTCATAGACCTGCCGATGCGCCTCGACCGTCACGTCGCGCCCGGTCAGCCCGGTGCCGCCTGTGGAGATGACGGCGTCGATGTCGGGGTCGGCCACCCAGCCGCGCAGTTTCGCGACGATCTCGGAGACCTCGTCGCGCACGATCGCCCGGTCCGCCAGCAGATGCCCGGCCTCGGCGATGCGCGCGACGAGCGTATCCCCAGAGCGGTCATGATCGAGGCCGCGCGTGTCCGAGACGGTCAGCACGGCGATGCGGACGGGGTGGAAGGGGCGGTCGGCGTCGATGCGGCTCATGGCGGCTCTCCGATGGGGCTCGCGATCAGTCGAAGGCGGGGGGCGCGCCGTCAAGGGCGGTGCGCAGGGCCAGAAGGTCGCGCCAGGCGAGGCGCTTGGCGGCGGGCGCGCGCAGCAGATAGGCCGGGTGGAGCGTCGGCAGGGCGGGGGCCGCATGCCAGTCGAGCCGCGTCCAGCGCCCGCGAAGCTTCAGGATGCCGGTCTGGCTGCGCAGCAGCGCCTTCGCCGAGGTGGCGCCCATCAGCACGACGAAGTCGGGCTGCGCGAGTTCGACATGGCGCAGGACGAAGGGCTCCAGCATCGCCAGCTCGTCGGCGCCGGGGGTTCGGTTGTCCACCGGACGCCAGGGGATCATGTTGGAGATGTAGACGCCGCGCGCGGGGTCGTCGGCGCGGCGGTCGAGGCCGATGGCGGCGAGCATCCGGTCGAGCAGCTGGCCGGAGCGCCCGACGAAGGGCTTGCCCGCGAGGTCCTCCTCGCGTCCCGGCGCCTCGCCGACGATCATCACCCGCGCGCGCGGGTCGCCGTCGGAGAAGACGCAGTTGCGCGCGCCCTGTTTCAGCGCGCAGCCCTCGAAGCCGGCGAGGGCGGCGGCGAGCTCGTCCAGCGTGGCGCAGCGCGCGGCGATGGCGCGCGCCGATTCGGCGGCGCCGGGTTGCGCGGGGGGCGTCGGCGCGGGCGTCGCAGTCGGCTTCGCCGAGGCGCGCCGGTCCGTTCCCGGCGCCGCTTGCGAGGGCGCAGGCGCCGGTCTGGCCGGCGGGGCGCGGTCGAGGCGGTTCACCGGCGCCTCGCAGATCGCCTCGTCGGCGCCGAGCTCCACTTGCCAGGCCAGCGCCGCCAGCAGCGCCGCGCGGTCCTCGCCCATCGCGCCTCTCTCCTCCTGCGCAGCCGCGCTCGGGGCGCTTTTCCTCGCCCGCCCGATCATGACATAGACGCCTTCCGCGTCGAGGACGAGCCGGCGGCGTCACGCGGCGCGCCGGAAGTCGGCCCGTCCGCGCCGGTCGCTCGAGGGGATGCGCATGGCCGTTCGGCCGCTATTCTACGGATGGGTCGTCGTCGCCATCGCCTTCGTCACCATGGCGGTCGCGGTAAGCGCGCGTACCGGCTTCTCGCTGCTGCTTCCGGAGATCGTGGGGGAGTTCGGCTGGTCGAGCAGCCTCAGCTCCGGCGCCTTCGCCGCGGGGTTCGTCATCTCGACGCTGGCGCTGCCCGTGGTCGGCTGGAGCATGGCGCGCTTCGGCCCGAGGCTCACGCTGCCGGTCGGCGGCGCGCTGGTCGCTTCGGGCTATATCGCGGCGACCTGGGTGGCGACGCCGGTCGGGCTCTACGCGGCCTTCGGGCTGCTGGTGCTCTCGGGCTCGATGGCGATGAGCTACATCAGCCATGCGCTGCTGTTGTCGCGCTGGTTCTCGCGGCGGCTGGGGCTTGCGGTGGGGATCGCCTATGCGGGGGTCGGCGCGGGCGGGCTGACGCTGATCCCGGCGATGCAATGGACCATCGAGGCCGGCGGCTGGCGCACCGCCTGCCTCGCCGCCGCGGCGGTGATCGCCTGCGTGGTCATTCCCCTGAACGCGCTGTTTCAACGCGGGCGGCCCGAGGCGATGGGGCTGCGCGCGGACGGCGAGGCGGCCCTCGCCCCGCGCGCGCCAGCGGCCGAGCGGTCGGGCGAGGGGCCGACGCTGCGCGACGCGCTGCGCCGCTGGCGGTTCTGGACGATGTTTCTCGCCTTTTTCTGCGCGCTGTTTCTCTGGTACGGCGTGCAGGTGCATCAGACGCGGTTCCTGATCGGGCAGGGGGTGAGCGCGGGCGACGCGGCGCTGGCGCTCGGGCTCGCGGCGGCGCTCGGCGTGCCGGGGCAGATCGGCATGGGCGCGCTGTCGGACCGCTGGGGCCGGGCGCCGGTCTGGTTGCTGTCGATGGCGGGGTTCGCGCTGACGGCGGGCGCGCTGCTCTGGCTCGAGGCGGGCGGGCCGGGCTGGCTCGTCTGGGCGGCGGCGGCGGCGACGGGGCTGCTCGCCAACGCCGTCTCGCCGCTGTTCGGGACGGTTCCCGGCGACATGTTCGCCGGGCGCCATTACGCCGCCATCTTCACGGCGGTCAGCTTCGGGTCGAACATCGGGGCGGGGGCGGGGGTGTGGGCGATGGGCGCGCTGGACGATCTGACGGGCGGCTATCGGGCCGGCTTGCAGCTGTGCGTGGGCGTGGCGGCGCTGGGGGCGGCGCTGATGTGGGCGACGGCGCCCGACGCGGCGCGAAAGGCCCGGCGATGAGCGCGCCGCTGGTCCTGATCGCCGCCGGCGGCACCGGGGGGCACATGTTTCCCGCGCAGGCGCTGGCGCAGGAGATGCTGCGGCGCGGCTGGCGCGTGGCGCTGAGCACCGACGCGCGCGGTTTGCGCTATGCGGGCGGCTTTCCGGAGGCGGTGGCGCGCGTCGCCTTCGCCGCCGACAGCCCCTCGCGCGGCGGCGCGCTGACGCGGGCCGCGGCGCCTGCGCGGCTTCTGGCGGGCGCCTTCGCCGCGCGCCGATGGCTGGCGCGCGCGCGGCCCGCCTGCGTGGCGGGCTTCGGCGGCTATCCGGCCTTTCCGGCGCTGGCGGCGGCGTGGAGCCTCGGCCTGCCGCGGCTGATCCACGAGCAGAACGGCGTGCTGGGCCGGGTCAACCGCCTCTTCGCCGCCCGCGTCGGGGCGGTCGCCTGCGGGACCTGGCCGGTCGCGCGCGCGCCCGCCTCGGCCCGGCTGATCCACATCGGCAATCCGGTGCGCGACGCGGTCGCCGCGCTCGCCGGCGGCGGTTACGCGCCGCCGGGCGCCGGCGGCCCGGTGAACCTGCTGGTCTTCGGCGGAAGTCAGGGCGCGAGCGTGTTCGCGACGCTGGTCCCGCAGGCGCTGGCGGCGCTTCCCCCCGCGCTGCGTGGGCGGCTTCGCCTCGTCCAGCAGGCGCGGGAAGGGGAGGCTGCGGCGGTGCGCGCCGCGCTCGCGCAGGCCGGGATCGCAGCCGAGGTCGCGCCCTTCTTCGACGACATGCCGCCCCGCATCGCCGAGGCGCATCTGGTCATATGCCGCTCCGGGGCGTCCACGGTCGCCGAACTCGCCGTGATCGGCCGCCCCGCCATCCTCGTCCCCTTCCCGGCGGCGATGGACGACCATCAGACCGCCAACGCCGCGGCGCTCGCCGAAGCGGGGGCGGCGCTGCTTTGCGCCGAAGCCGGATTGACGCCGGAGGGGTTGGCGGGGCAAGTGACGCGCCTTGTCGAAGCGCCGGAGCGGCTGGCGGAGATGGCGCGCACGGCCGCCGCGCTGGGGCGTCCGCACGCGGCGGGCGCCCTCGCCGACCTCGTCGAACGCCTCGCGAAGGGGAGAAGACCTTCATGATGACCACCGCCCTGCCGCTCGACATCGGCGTGCTGCATTTCGTCGGGATCG
>NZ_DAIQNN010000013.1:0-63189 GCF_036788415.1 Rubrimonas sp.
ACTCGTCGAGGTGCAGGTTGCCGGGTCCGGACATGCCGTAATGCGGCAGGTCGGGCACGATCACCCGCATCCCCCGCCGCAGCGCATGCTCCATGATGTTGCCGTAGTGCCCGCCGAAGGCGCCCTTGCCGTGGATGATCACCAGCGTCGGCGGATTGGCGTCGTCGCCGAGATATTCGTCCATGTAGCCGATCTCCCACGCCCGGCCCTTCGCGTCCGTCCCGGTCTCGAACTTCACGGGGAAGGGATAGACCATGTGGTCCTTCCAGAAGGACTTTTCGGGATCGACCGGCGTGCGGACATGCGGAACCGTGAAGTTCGGCAGCGCGGCTGCGGGCTCCGCGGCGTACATCGACACCGCCTGCATGAAGTCGCGGAAGGCCGGATCGTCGCGCAGCTTGTTGGGCATCCCGAAGATCGCGTAATGCGAGAAAGGGCTCTCCTCCGAGACGAAGCGCGCGCCGGGGATGCGCTCGGCCGAGGCGCGGGCGAGCCGCGCCGGCAGCCACTGGTCGTTCTCGACATGCATCACCAGCGTGTCGGCGCGCGAGCGGCGCAGATCGTCGTTGATGTTGTAGGTCGTCCCGGTGCGGTTGCGGTAGAACAGGTCCACCGCGTCGAAATTGCTCGCCAGCCCCTTGAGATTGGCGCTGTCGGTCTCGTCCGACGGATCCCAGAAGAACACGTCCTTGCGCACCGTGTCCCAGGGCTGCTGGACGCGGAAGTCGAAGTCGAAGCCGGTGTGCAGCAGCGCCGACCAGTGGAACTCCACGCCCTGATTGGGGTGCTGCTCCTTGGGCAGATGGTAGTAGCGCCCGCCCGTCTCGCGCCAGACCGGGTCGCTCTCGAGCCCGGCGGTGGCGAGCTGGAACACCCATTTGCGCACCGGGTCGGCGCCGTCCTCCTGCGTCGCGCCGCCGATCGGCATGACTGCGCGCACGAAGCCCGAGGGGCTGTGCATCACGCCCCAGAGATGCGTCTGGGTGGCGCCCATCGACACGCCCGTCACCAGAGCGACGCGGCCGACGTTCAGATGGTCGCGCAGCACGCGGTACTGCGACTGGACCATGTCGAAATAGCTGTATTGCGGGAAGTCGAGCCCGAGCCCTTCCGAGGGCTTGCCCGCGCCCCACAGCCCGATCGCGTCGAACATCACCACATAGAAGCGGTCGGTGTCGATGATCTCCCCGGGGCCGACCACGGGCCCGCCCGACAGCGCCGTGCCCTCGACCCATTGCGCGTACATCGTCGTCGCATCGCCCGAGTAGAAGGAGGGGATGACGACCGCGTTGACGATCCGTCCCTCTGCGTCGCGCTGCGGCGTGCCCACGGCGATGTAGGACATCTTGAGCGGGCCTGCGCCGAGGCTCTCCAGCGTCGTCCCGCCGACGCCGCCATTCTCCCAGGACGCGGGGTCGTCGAGGTCGTAGGCCCCGCCGATGCGGAACTCCGGCAGCGCGACGGTGACTTTCAGCGCGTCATGCGCCGCCACCGAGGACCGCCCCGTGACCGGCTCGGCCAGAAGCTGCGCCAGCGCCGCCGGGGCCTGCGCCGTCAGCGCGAGCGCGAGCGCCGCTCCCAGAACCATCGAAAACCGCTTTCGCGACAGCATGGACGTCTCCCCTGTTCTTATGTCGTCGGTCTCGCGGCCACCGGCTCTCCGGCGCCGAGCGCGTCGAGAAACCGCCCGAAGGCGGCGTCCACCAGCGCGGATTTCGCCGCCACCGCATTCTCGCGCGACGCGAGCGGCAGCGCCTGATAGCCATCCTTCAGCAGCCGGATCTGGGTCTGCATCAGGCGGCCGTTCTCCTGTTCGATTCTGAGCAGCGCCACGGCGAAGGGCGTCTGCGCCGCGCTCTCCGGGATGATCGGCGCCAGCCGGATGCGCGCGAGCAGCGCATGGCCGAGCGCCATCGCGTCGAGCCCGAGGCCCGCATGCCCCATCCCGAAGCCGCGAAAGCCCGCCTCCGCCGCCGCCGCCCAGAGCGGGGCCGCGAGCCCCTGCGCCTCGGCCCAGACGAAGGGATCGGGCGACCACTCCGTGATCCGCGCGAGCACGCCCAGCGCCTCGGTCTCGCGGAAAAGCTGTGAGGACAGCGCCAGCCACGCCGGGTTGCGCGCCGGCCCCGCCGCAGCCAGCGTGAGCGCCGGCAGGTTCACCGCCTTGCTCGCCGCCAGAAACAGCGCGATCCGGGTCTGCGTCGCCGGCGTGAAGCCCTCGGCTTCGATGCGCGCGCGGATGCGGTCGTAAGTCTCAAGACGCATCGGCGGCCTTCCTGCGGCGCGGCGCTGCGGGCTTGCGCGCGACGGTTTTCGGCGTCGCGGGGGCGATCGGCGTCGGCTCGGCGCGCGGCCCCGAATGCGGCCCCGACTGAGGCCCCGACTGCGGCAGCGGCACGGCGCGCATGTGGTCGCCGGGGCAGGGGAACCACGGCTCGGGCGCCTCCGCGTCGTCGTCGGCGACCCACACGCTCTGGTCGCCCGGCCATGTCCCAGCGCGCGCATGGTCCAGAAACGCCCCCATCAGCCGCATCGTGATCGCGGGATGCTCCAGCGTGTAGGCGTGGTAGGCGTGCTGCACGATCACCAGCCGCGAGTGCGCGATCCCCCTGCGCAGCACCTCGTGGCACTTGCGCGGGGTGAAGAAGTCGTGCTCGCCGTTCAGGATCAGCGTCGGGCAGGTTATCCGCCCCAGAAGATCCGTGATCGGGCGGAAATGCTGCACCGATTCCATCAGGTTCTGCAGCGCGTAGAGATCGTTGATCGCGTAGCCCCGCCGCATCATCTCGGGCAGGGCGGGGCCGTTGGCCTCCAGCCAGTCGTCGCTCATGTTCATCGGCATGAGCCAGCGTTGCAGCGAGGACAGCCCGACTTGCGTCAGCGCCTCGTAGAGCCCGCAGCCCAGCATGTAGAGCTGCGGCGGCATCTCCGCGAAGCAGCTCATCGCGATCAGGCTGGCGCAGCGCTCTGGCCTCTCGCAGGCGAACTGGGTCGCCACCGTGCCGCCGAAGGAGATGCCCGCGACATGCGCCTGCGCCACGCCCGCCGCGTCGAGGATCGCCTCCAGCGTGCGCCAGTGATCCTCGAATTCGACGCCGAGCGCGGGTTTGTCGCTGTCGCCCTGCCCCAGCATGTCGAAGCGCAGAACCCGCCAGCCGCGCGCGGTGAAATGGGCCGCGTAGCCGTCCCACAGGCTCGAATATTGCGTGAGGCCGTTGACCAGCGCCAGCACCGGCGCGCCGGGCCGCCCGTCGAGGCGAAAGCGGGCGGTGCGCCCCCCGATCGTCGCCTCCAGCATCGACTCGCTCCCGTCTGAGGCCGTCCCCTCGCGCACCACCCGTAGCCGCACGCCAAGAGCGCGCGCAACTGTCGATTGACCGTGAGTCGCCTTTTTCTTACGCTGTTTCCACGAGGCGGTGTTTGCGGCGTGAATATGCTGCGGCGCAACAATCAAATCGCCGACGAACGGCGATCCGAGCGGGAGAAACAGCATGACCCTCGCATCAGTTCGGCGCGCGCAACTGCGCGCCGCCACGGCCGTCGCCTGCCTTGCGGCGGCGCCGCACGCGGCGCTGGCCGACGACGCCCGCATCGCAGCCCTCGAGGCGCAAGTGCAGGCGCTGATGGCGCAGGTGCAGGCCCTCCAGGTCGCTCAGGCCGCAGCCCCCATCCCGGCCGCGGCCCCAGCCGCCCAGCCGATCGTCGCCCGCGCCCCCAGCGGCGCCGTCACGATCCAGCAGCCGCCGACCGAAGGCGTCTCGGGCCACCCCTTCTACCCCGCCGCCCCCGAAGGCCGCCGCACCGGCGTCCTCGGCACCGGCAACGACCGCTTCCGCCTCACCCTGTCGGGCCAGATCAACCGCTCGATCAACACGGTGGACGACGGCAACGACACCGACGCCTATTTCGTCGACAACGAGAACGCCTCGACCCGCTTCCGCATCCTCGGCGAGACAGCCGAATACGAGGGGTGGAAGGCGCTGTCGCTGTTCGAGTTCGAGTATCTCAGCAACCGCTCGCTCACGGTCAACCAGCTGAACCAGAGCGGAAACGAGCAGATCAGCCGCCGCCTGCTCGACCTCGGCTTGAGCAACAACCGTTACGGCTCAGTCTTCCTCGGCCATGGCTGGATGGCGTCGGACGGCACGTCGGAGCTCGACATCTCCGGCGTCACCACCCCCGCTTGGCCGTCGATCCATTTCGGCTATGGCGGGATGCTCTTCACCGACGACGCCGGCATCGTGGACACCGATCCGGCGACCGCCGGCATCCAGGGCCGCAGCGTGTTCGCCGCGATGGACAGCCTCGACGGGCTCAGCCGCCGCGACCGCATCCGCTACAACACCCCGGTCGTCGCGGGCTTCCAGCTCTCGGCCTCGGTCGCCGCCGACGACGCCTACGACGCCGCGCTGCGCTGGTCGGGCTCGACCGACTGGGCGCAGTTCCTCGTGGGCGCCTCCTACTGGGCGGACGAGGAGAGCGCTGGCGGCTTCGACGGCATGAGCGCTTCGGGCACCATCCGCCTCGCCGGAAACGACGCGTGGTATGACGGGATCAGCCTCGTCGGCGCCGTCGCCCGCAAGGAGTTCGACGACCGCGCCAACGAGCCGTTCTACTGGTACGGCAAGCTCGCCTACGTCACCGACATCTGGGAGTTCGGCCGCACCGGCTTCGCGGTGAACTACGCCAGCTACGACGAATTCGCCGCCGTCGACGAGAAAGGCGAGATGGTGGGTGTCGGCTTCTCGCAGAATGTCGATCCGCTGGGACTGGAGCTCTACGCCAACATCAACTTCCTCACCCTCGACAGCGACAGCTTCGACTACAACGACATGACCGTGCTGCAGACCGGCGCGATGGTGCGGTTCTGATGCGGGCCCTCGTCATCCTCGCCGCGCTGGCGGCGTTGGGGGGCTGCGCAGGCGTGCGGCCCGGAACGCCGCCGATGGCCGGCCCGGCGGAACTGCAACAACGGCCCGGGCTGCTGAGCGGGCCGAGCGGCGAGTTCCTGCTGATCGGGAGCGATCCGGAGACCCCGGCGGCGCCTTGACGCGCTGGAGCGGAGACCGACCTGAAAGAAGCTGGTCGATCTCCGCTCTAGGCGCGCAGCCGCGCGCCCCAAAGGTCGTGGTCGTCGGCCTCGTCGATTTCGACCTCGACCAGATCGCCCGGCGCGAGATCTGCGAAATCGGCGTCGATGAACACTTCGCCGTCGATCTCCGGCGCCTCTCCGTAAGACCGCCCCGCCGCGCCGTCTTCGTCCACCTCGTCGATCAGCACCGCGCAGCGCGTTCCCACCCGCGCCTGCAGCCGCGCCGCGGAAATCCGCGCCGCCGCCTCCATGAACCGCGCATGGCGTTCGGCCTTCACCTCCGCGGGCACATGGCCAGGCAGGGCGTTGGCCGCCGCCCCGGCGACGTCCTCATATTGGAAAGCGCCGACGCGATCGAGCTGCGCCTCCTCCAGCCAGTCGAGCAGATGCCGGAAGTCGTCCTCGGTCTCGCCGGGAAAGCCGACGATGAAGGTCGAGCGGATCGCCAGCTCCGGGCAGGTCTCGCGCCAGCGGCGGATGCGGTCGAGCGTCTTCGCCTCGTTGGCGGGCCGGCGCATCGCGCGCAGCACCTTAGGGCTCGCATGCTGGAAGGGGATGTCGAGATACGGGAGGACCAGCCCTTCGGCCATCAGCGGGATCAACTGATCGACATGCGGATAGGGATAGACGTAGTGCAGCCGCACCCACGCCCCGAGGCGCCCCAGATCGCGGGCGAGGTCGGTCACATGGGCGCGCGCCTCGCGGTCGCGCCAGCGGCTCGCGGCATGGCCCAGATCCTTGCCGTAGGCCGAGGTGTCCTGGCTGATGACGAGGATCTCGCGCACGCCGCTCTCGACCAGTTTCTCCGCCTCGCGCAGCACCGCCGCCGCCGGGCGCGAGACCAGCTTTCCGCGCATCGAGGGGATGATGCAGAAGCGGCACTGGTGGTCGCAGCCTTCGGAGATCTTGAGATAGGCGTAGTGTCGCGGGGTCAGCCGCACGGCGCCCGCCGGGATCAGGTCGAAGAAAGGGTCGGGGGCGGGCGGGACGGCCTCGTGCACGGCGGCCATCACGTCCTCATAGGCCTGCGGCCCGGTGACGGCGAGCACAGATGGGTGCGCCGAACGGATCACGTTCTCGTCCGCGCCGAGGCAGCCGGTCACGATGACCCGCCCGTTCTCCGCCAGCGCCTCGCCGATGGCGTCGAGGCTCTCAGCCTTGGCGCTGTCGAGAAAGCCGCAGGTGTTCACGATCACCGCGTCGGCGCCGGCGTAGTCGGGCGAGATGGCATAGCCCTCGGCGCGCAGGCGGGTCAGGATGCGCTCGCTGTCGACCAGCGCCTTGGGGCAGCCGAGCGACACCATGCCGACGCGCGGCTGGCCGGGGCGGGGCGCGTCGGCGGTCAGCGCGGGCGCGGCGCGGTCGGGGCGGAGGTCGGGCGGGTTGCTCATGGGACGCGGCTTATACGCGCGCGTCGGGCTTATGGCGAGTGCGCCCATCTCGGTGGCGCAGGGGCTGCGGCGCACGCTGCGGTGGCGAAACCGGTCTCGCGGGTTTACGGTTTCTCCATGTCGTTCGAAGAGATGCCGGGCATGGCGGGAGATGCGGGCTCACACGCCGACTATGCGGAAGAGGCGCGGGCGCTGCGGCGGCGCTACGCGGCGAGCCTCGCCGTGATCGTCGCCGCGCTCGGCGCGCTGTTCCTGATCAGCGAGGTCGCCGACCGCCACCGCGACGCCTATCGCGACGTCGAGGCGCGCATTGGCGCAGAGATCGTGGCGATCGGCGCCGTCGCGCGCCTCGCGCAACAGCTCGAAGGCTCGGTTGCCCGGCGCGAGCGGATCCGCGCCGCCATCGCGGATCAGGTCGCGCGGATCGAGGCGGTCTCGATCTGTCGTCCCGACGGCGCTGGCGGCTGGGCTGCGACGGGCGCGCTCGACGAGACGTTCCCCGATCCGGGCGACGCCAACGCGCCGCCCTGCGCGCGGCTGGCGCAGTTCGCCGCCGATGCGCGCCTGATCGCCGAGGCCGCGCCCGAGCAGGCCGAGGCGCTGCGGCGGATCGCCGACGCCTTCCCGACGCTCGAGGCGCGACTGGTGAAGATCGACGATCTGCGCTCGGCCGAAGGCGCGCTCTGGGACGACCGCCACAGCCTCATCTGGCGCGCGAGCCTCGGGTTGACGGTGCTGATCCTGTTGTTGCAGGGGCGCTTCGTGTTCGCCCGCGGGCTCGCCCGGATGGAGCGCGCCCATACGCGGCTCGACGAGGCGGCGGGCGGGCTGATGCGCGCGAACGCCGAACTGGCGGAGGCGCGCAACGACCTCGCCGAGGCGCTGGAAGCGTCCGAGCAGGCGCGCGCCGACGTCGTGGCGGCGCGCCGGGCCGAGGCGGCGGCCAACGGCCTCAAGGCCGAGTTCCTCGCCCGCCTGAGCCACGAGGTGCGCACGCCGCTCAACGCGCTTCTGGGCTTCGCGGCGCTGATGGACGCCGAGCCTCGCGACGAGAAGGACCGCGCCCGCCTCGCCGCGATGCGCGAGGCGGGCGCGCGGCTGATGGCCCATTTCGACGACATGATCGAGCTGTCGCGGCTGTCGGCGGGCGAGTTCCGCGCCGATCCCGAGCTGTTCGAGCCGCAGGCGCTGGCGCAGGGCCAGCTCGACGCGCTCGCCGAGAGCGCCGCCGCGCGCGGCGTCTCGCTCTCGCTCGAAATCGCCCCCGAGGCGCGGGACCGCTTCATCGGCGACGCGCGCCGGATCGGCCGGGCGGTGGGCGCGCTGCTCCACAACGCGGTGCGGCATGGCGGGGGCGCCGTCCGGCTCGAGGTGTCGGTCTGGCCGGGCGCGGGGTTGCGCTTCAGCGTGTGCGACCAGGGCCCCGGCGTGCCCGACGCTCTGCGCGAGGCGATCTTCGCGCCCTTCTCGCAGAGCGACGGCTCGGCGACGCGCAAGGCGGGGGGGCTCGGGATCGGACTGTCGCTGGCGCGCGAGACGGCCCGCGCCCTCGGCGGGGCGCTCGGCATGGAGGACGCGCCGGGCGGCGGGGCGGAGTTCCGGCTCGACGTCCCCGCTCTGCGGATGGCCGCGCGCGCCGCCTGAGGCCGAAGGGGCTGCGGCGTCACGGAACCGTCGCGAAGCGCCGCTATCAGAGCGGCGCGCCATCGCTTCAAAGGGAGCCGCCATGCCGACCCACGCCCGCAGCCTCGCCGCGCTGCTGCTCGCCAGCACCGCCCTCGCCGCGCCCGCCCTCTCCTCGGCGGCGGCCCAGAGCTTCAACCGCATCGCCGCCTTCCCGGTGAACCTGAATCTGCCTGCGGGGGCCGAGCCTCTGACCGAGACTTCGCCTGAAATCATCGCCGCCTCGGGCGACGGCATGACGCTCGTCTATTCCGACAGCCCGCTCGGCGCGATCGGCATGATCGACATCTCCGACCCCGCGAACCCGCAGCCCAAGGGCGCGATCGACATGGGCGGCGAGCCGACTTCGGTGACGGTGCTGGGCGGCGCGGCCTTCGTCGCGGTCAACACCTCGCCGAGCTATGTCGCGCCGTCGGGCGTGCTGAAGCTGGTCGATCTCGCGAGCGGCGCCGTGACGGAGAGCTGCGACCTCGGCGGCCAGCCCGACAGCGCCGTACTCGCCAAGGACGGGTCGTTCCTCGCCATCGCCATCGAGAACGAGCGCGACGAGGATCTCGGCGACGGCGGCCTGCCGCAGCTTCCCGCGGGCTTCGTCGTCATCCTGCCGCTGAAAGACGGCGCGCCCGACTGCGCCGCCATGGTCAAGGCGGACGTGACCGGCCTCGCCGCCGTCGGCGCCGAAGACCCCGAGCCGGAATTCGTCGATGTGAACGCGGCGGGCGAGATCGCGGTCACGTTGCAGGAGAACAACCACATCGTCGTGCTGAACGCGGCGGGCGAGGTGCTGTCGCATTTCTCCGCCGGCGCGGTGGATCTTGAGAAGGTGGATCTTGCGCGCGACGGCGCGATCCGCCCGGTCCAGTCGCAGCCGGGCCGCCTGCGCGAGCCGGATGCGGTGAAATGGATCGACGCCGATCGCCTCGTCACCGCCAATGAAGGCGACTGGAAGGGCGGCTCGCGCGGCTTCACCATCTGGTCCAAGACCGGCGAGGTGCTGTTCGAGAGCAATTCCGCCTTCGAGCACGAAGTCATCCGCCACGGTCACTACCCCGAAAATCGCTCGCGCGCGAAAGGGGTCGAGCCCGAGGGGCTCGAAGTCGCGCGCTTCGGCGACGACACGTTCATCTTCGTACTGTCCGAGCGCGGCTCGCTCGTGGGCGTCTATCGCGACACCGGCGGCGCACCCGAATTCGTCCAGATGCTCCCCTCCGGGATCAGCCCCGAAGGCGCCGTGGCGATCCCCGCGCGCGGGCTGTTCGCCACCGCCAACGAACTCGACCTCGGCGAGGACGGCGGCGTGCGCGCCCATGTGATGATCTACCAGCTTCAGGACGACGCGCCCGCCTATCCGACGCTGCTCTCCGAGGACGGCCCCGACGGGACGCCGATCGCCTGGGGCGCGATCTCGGGCATGGTCGCGGACCCGGAAGTTCCGGGTCGCATCTACGCCGTCAACGACAGCTTCTACGAGATGCAGCCGACGATCTTCACCATCGACGCCACCCAGACGCCTGCGCGAATCGTCGCCGCGACCCCGGTGACCCGCGCCAGCCAGCCGGCCCAGAAGCTCGACCTCGAAGGGATCGCGCTGGACGGGAAGGGCGGCTTCTGGCTCGCCTCCGAAGGCCGCGCCGACCGGCTGATCCCGCACGCGCTCTACCGGGTGAACGCCAAGGGAGAGGTCACGGGCGAGGTGGCCTTCCCGCCCGAACTTCTGGCCGGCGAGATCCGCTTCGGCGCCGAAGGCGTGACGCGAATCGGCGACACGCTCTGGATCGCGATGCAGCGCGAGTGGAAGGACGACCCCAAGGGCTTCGTGAAGCTCGTCTCCTACGACACGGAAAGCAAGGAGTGGGGCGCGGTGCGCTATCCGCTGGAGACGCCGGGGAAGGGCTGGATGGGCCTGTCAGACATCGCCGCGCATGGCGACTGGGTCTACATCGTCGAACGCGACAACCAGATCGGAGCCGACGCGAAGGTGAAGGCGCTCTACCGCGTTCCCGCCTCTCAGATGGTCCCGGCGCCACTGGGCGGCGAGGCGCCCGTGGTCGAGAAGGAGCTGGTGCGCGACCTGATCCCCGACCTCAAGGGCTGGGGCGGCTATGTCGTGGACAAGGTCGAGGGGCTGGCCATCGCCCCGGACGGGACCGCTTGGCTCTCCACGGACAATGACGGCGTGGACGACAGCTCGGGCGAGACCTTCTTCTGGTCGATCGGGACCGACCTCGCCCCGGCGGCGGAGTCGATGACGATCCGCGCCATCGCGGGCCCTGTCTTCGTCTATCGCGGAACCGTCGGCGCCGACGAGCATTTCGACTTCGACAGCGCCGCGCTGGGCGAGGCCGACAAGCCGCTGCTCGACCTCTTCGCCTCCTATCTCTCGCGCGCCTCGGCGCCGAAGGTGCTGGTGAAGGGGCACTCCGACAGCATCGGCGATGCGGGCTACAACCGCGAACTCTCGCTCAGGCGCGCACAGGCGGTGGCCGAATTCGTGACCGCCCGGGCGACCGGCGAGACCGGGACCGTCATGCCGGTGGGCCTCGGCGAGACCGATCCGCTGGTCGCCTGCGGTCCTGAGGTTACGGGCGACGCGCTCAAGGCCTGCCTCGCGCCGAACCGCCGCGTCTCAGTGACCTTCGCCGCGCGCGAGCGCCTGTCGCATCCGGCGATCGAGATGATCGCCGAAGTCGGCAAGGGCCAGTCGGTCGATCTGCTCCGCGTCGAGGGCGTCGACGCGACTGCGGCGCGCGCGAACTGAACCGAGGCCGTCGCGGCTTCGCGACCGACAGACCGCGCCCCGGCGAAGGGGCGCGGTCTTCTTCTCGGGGGCTTCTCAGCGGCGCTTGCCTGCGCGCTCGGGAGGCGTAGAGTTCGCGCCGCTGCGCTGCATCAGTCGCGGGAGAGCGCCTCGATGGCCGAGGAAACCGAATTGCGCGCGCGGCTCGCCGCGCTCAAGACCGAGCACCGCACGCTCGACGCGCGCATCGAGGCGCTGACCGCCGCGCTGACCGTCGACCAGCTCGAATTGCGCCGCATGAAGAAAGCCAAGCTCGCCCTGCGCGACGAGATCGCGCGGATCGAGGATCAGATTCTGCCCGACATCATCGCCTGACCGCGCGCTCAGACGCCGGCTAGGCTCGGCGTCTGCTGCGCGGCGACATAGGCGCGCCACCCGCCGAATGCCGTGATGTCGGGCGCCGCCGCGCAGGCCGCCGCCTCGGCGA
The DNA here is from genome assembly GCF_036788415.1 of Rubrimonas sp. Lineage (NCBI taxonomy): Bacteria > Pseudomonadati > Pseudomonadota > Alphaproteobacteria > Rhodobacterales > Paracoccaceae > Rubrimonas > Rubrimonas sp. The sequence continues at coordinate 11,391 of NZ_DAIQNN010000013.1, forward strand.
GAAAGCCGATCACCTCGCGCCCGTCCTCAAGCCGAACGCGCCCGAGCCCCAGCGGCGCCGGGATCGCGGCGAGCAGCGCGCCGAGCCGGTCTGTCGGGATCGCCCAGAGTTCGGCCTCGACGGCGGCCCCGCGCTGCGCGACCCGCGTCAGGCCGGGACGCGCGGGTGCGCCGGGCAGCGCGGCGAGGCGGTAGCAGGGCGCGGTGCGGGCCGGCCCGAGCGGGCGCGCGCCGAAGCCGCGCATCTGCGGCTCAAGGGCCATGCCGGTCATGTGAGCGCCGACCGCGAGCAGTTCGGTTTCGCCGGCGCCGGGCGGCGCGGAGCGGCTCGGCGCCTTGCGCCCCGGCGCGTAGGCCGCATGGAGCGCGGCGGCGACCGAGGCCGTCAACCCGTCGCGCCCCGCCGCCGCGAGCAGCGTGACCGAGCCGGGGCGACCGTCCGCGCGGGGATCGACGGGTACGGCGATCCCGCACAGGTCGAGCAGGTTCACGAAATTGGTGTAGGTCCCGAAATCGGAGTTAGGGCCGATGGGGTCCGCCCCGATCTCGGCGAGGGTATGGAGCGTCGGGATCGTGGGGACGGCGATGAGATCCACGGAGGCGATCACCGGCTCCAGCTGGCGGCGGAACTCGGCGAGGCGGTAGAGGCCGCGGAAGGCGTCCACCGCGCTCAAGCCCTCGGCGCCGCCGATGATGCGCTCGGTGACCGGGTGCAGCGCGCCGGGATGCGCGGCGCGGAATTCGGCGATCGCGGCGAGGCGCTCGGCGACCCAGGCGCCTTCGTAGAGCAGCGCGGCGCAGGCGTAGAACGGCGCGAAATCGAGCTCGACGATCTCGGCGCCCAGCGCGCGCAGCCGGCCCAGCGCCGCCTCGAAACTCGCCGCCTGCAGCGCGTCGCCCGAGAAGCGGCGGGTGGCGGTGCTCGGGACGCCGAGGCGGAAGGCGGTGGGGGCGGCGCCGAAGCCCGTCGCAGGACGGTCGCGCGAGAACGGGTCGGCGGGGTCGAACCCGGCGCAGGCGGCGAAGGCGGCCCAGGCGTCGGCGACGGTCGGCGCGAAGACCGACACGCAGTCGAGCGTCCGGCAGGCGGGGACGACGCCGCGCGTCGAGATCGCGCCGAGCGAGGGTTTCAGGCCGACGACGCCATTGAGCGCGGCGGGCACGCGCCCCGAGCCGGCGGTGTCGGTGCCGAGCGCGAAGGCGGCGACGCCGAGCGCCACCGCCACCGCCGAGCCGGAGGACGACCCACCCGGCGGCAGATCGGGGTCGAGCGCGTTGCGCGGGGCGGGGTATGGCGTGCGCAGGCCGACGAGGCCGGTCGCGAACTGGTCGAGATTGGTCTTGCCGAGGCAGAGCGCGCCCGCCGCCCTGAGCCGCGCCACCGCGGGCGCGTCCTCGGACGGGACATAGGCGAAGGCGGGACAGGCGGCGGTGGTGGGCCGGCCCGCCGCGTCGATGTTGTCCTTCACGGCGAAAGGCAGACCCCAGAGAGGGAAGCGGTCAGTGTCGAAGGGCGGCAGCGCGCGCGCCGCCGCCTGCGCTTCGGCGAGCGGGATAAGGTCGATGAACACCCCCGGATCGTCCGCCTCGGCGAGCCGGCGATGCGCTTCGGCCAACACCTCCGCCGGGTCGCCGCCTTCGGCGTAGAAGGCGTGGAGGCTGTCGCGGTCGAAACTCAGCTCGCGCATCTTGCGGGCTCCGTGGTGAGAGACTCGGACATGTCGGCGGCGGGAAGCGCCGGCGGGACGGGCGCGGCGTCGAGCAGGCTGCGGGTGTAGGGGTGCTGCGGGCGCTCCATCACGGCCTCGGCGGTCCCTTCCTCGACGATGGCGCCGTCGCGCATCACGATCACCCGGTCGCAGAGCAGCCGGACCACATGCAGGTCGTGGCTGACGAACAGGTAGGACATCCCCAGCTCCGCGCGCAGATCGGCGAGCAGGTTCAGCACCACGGCCTGAATCGAGACGTCGAGCGCCGCAGTCGGCTCGTCGAGGATCAGCAGGCGCGGCCCCGTGGCGAGCGCGCGGGCGATGCCGACGCGGGCCTTCTGGCCGCCCGAGAGCTGATGCGGAAAGCGGTCGAGCAGCGGCCTCGGCAGGCCCACCTGATCGGCCAGCGCCTCCACTTTCGCCGCGCGCGCGGCGCTGTCGAGACCGGTCAGCCTCAGCAGCGGGTCGAGGATCGCGCGGCGGGCGGTGAAGCGGGGATTGAGGCTGTCGGTCGCGTCCTGGAACACCATCTGGATCGCGCCGCGGCGGGGGTCGCGGGGGAAGCGGGCGGCCGGAACCGCGCCGATGTCCTCGCCGTCGAACAGGATGCGCCCCGCCGTGGGGTCCAGCAGGCGCATGATCATCGAGGAGGTGGTGGACTTGCCGCAACCCGACTCGCCCACGAGCCCGACGCTCTCGCCCGAGCGGATGTCGAGGCTGACGCCCTTCACGGCGCGCGTGCCGTCCGCGAAGGTCTTTTCGAGACCCTCGACGCGCAGCAGCGGCGCGCCGATCTCGGGGCGCGCGGGGGCGGGCGTGGGGGTTTCCAGAAGATCGCGCAGCTCGGCGCCAGGGCGGGCGGTCGCCTTCATCAGCTTGCGCGTGTAGGCGTGGGCGGGCCGGGCGAAGATGGCGGCGGAGGGCGCCGTCTCGACCGCCTCGCCATCCTTCATCACCACGATGCGGTCGCAATAGGCGGCGGCGAGCCCGAGGTCGTGGGTGATGAGGATCGCGCTCATGCCGCGCGCCCTGGTCAAATCGGCGATCAGGTCCATCACGGCTTTCTGGGTGGTGACGTCGAGCCCGGTGGTCGGCTCGTCGGCGATCAGCAGGCGGGGGTCGCAGGCGAGGGCGAGCGCGATCACCACGCGCTGGCACATGCCGCCCGACAGCTCGAACGGATAGGCGTGGTAGCGCATCTCGGGGTTGCGGATCTCGACGGCCTTCAGCGCCTCGATCGCCTTCGCCTTGGCGTCGGAGCGCGTGGCGCGTGAATGGCGCAGCAGCACGTCCTCGATCTGCCGCCCTACCTTGCGGATCGGGTTGAGGGCGGCGCGCGGGTTCTGGAAGATCATCCCGATCTCGCGCCCGCGCAGCGCCCCCATCTCGCGGTCCGACGCCGCGCGCAGATCGACGCCGCCATAGGTTATGCGCCCCTCGGCGATGCGCCCGCCCCGGTCGAGGATGCGCATGACGGCGTAGGAGGTGACAGACTTGCCGGAGCCGGATTCGCCCACGACGCCCAGCGTCTCGCCCTTGGCGAGCGAGAAGGACAGGCCGCGCACGGCCGGCACGAGGCCCCTCCGGGTCGAGAACTCGACGCGCAGGCCCTCGATGTCGAGCAGCGCGCTCATGTGCGCCTCCTTGGGTCCACCAGATCGCGCAGACCGTCGCCGAGCAGGTTGAAGGTGAAGACCGCGAGCATCAGCGAGAGGCCGGGGAAGATCGCGAGCCACCACTCGCCCGAGACGATGAAATTCGCGCCCTCGGCGACCATGATCCCCCATTCCGGCGTGGGGGGCCGCACGCCGAGGCCGATGAAGGAGAGGCCGGCGGCGTTCAGGATCGCCCAGCCCATGTTAAGCGAGAGCTGCACCATCATCGGCGGCAGCGCGTTGGGGAAGATGTGGACCGCCAGAACCCGCAGGTCGGAATTGCCCGAGAGCCGCGCCGCCTGCGCGAAGCCCGCCTCGCGGCGGATCGCAACTTCGGCGCGGGCGACGCGGGCGTAGAAGGGCAGGTTGATGATGGCGGTGGCGTAGATGATGTTCTCGACCGTGTTGCCGAGCGCCGCCACGATGCCCATCGCCAGCACGAACAGCGGGAAGGCCATGATCGTGTCGATCATCCGCCCGGTCACTGCGTCCACCCAGCCGCCCCAGTAGCCCGCCGCAGCGCCCATCGCAGCGCCCACGACGAAAGAGAGCGCGACGGCGGCGACCGAGATGGTGAGGTCGAGCCTTGTGGCGACCAGCACGCGGCTGAACACGTCGCGGCCCAGATTGTCGGTGCCGAACCAGTGATCGGCGGAAGGCGGCTGAAGGGCGCGCGCGGCGTTGGATTCGAGCGGGTCGTAAGGCGCGAGCGCCGGGCCGAAGATCGCCGCGAGCACGATCAGCAGGAACATCGCGAAGGCGAAGCCCGTCACCGGGTTGTCGCGCAGCACATGCCCCGCATGGGCCCAGAAACCGGGCGCGGGGCGCGGAATGGCGGCGTCGGTCATGCAGCGCTCCGGGTCCGGGGGTCGATCAGCGTGTAGATCAGGTCGATGGCGAGGTTCAGCAGCACGAACAGCACCGCCATCGCCAGCACGAAGCCCTGCACGGCGGCGTAGTCCGACACCACCAGCGCCTCGACGGCGTAGGAGCCGACGCCGGGCCAGGCGAACACCTTCTCGACCAGCACGTTCGCGCCGAGGGTGAAGCTGAAAACCATGCCGAGCGTGGTGACGACCGGCAGCATCGCGTTGGAGAAGGCGACCCCGAACAGCACCTTGCGCGGGCCGAGGCCGGCGGCGCGCGCGGTGCGGACATAGTCCGAACCCAGCGCCTCCAGCATCGCTGCGCGGGCCATGCGGGCGAGCGGCGCCAGCGTGAACAGCGCCAGCGTGATCGCCGGCAGCGCAAGCTGCGCCAGCGCGCCGCGAAACGTCTCCCAGTCGCCGGCGAGGGCTGCGTCGATTGTGTAGAAGCCAGTGACGGGCTCGGGCGGCAGGTAGAGGAAATCGAGCCGCCCGAGCGGCGAGGGCGCCCAGCCGAGCAGGTAGTAGAACACATAGACCAGCGCGATGCCGGTGAAGAAGGTCGGCAGCGAGACGCCCGCCGTCACCAGCGCGCGGCAGGCGTGGTCGACCCACGTCCCCTGCTTCGCCGCCGCCGCGATCCCCAACGGCACGGCGATCAGCGTGGAGAGGATCAGCGCCGAAAGCGTGAGTTCGAGCGAGGCCGGAAGGCGGCGGGCGAGCTCCTCCGCCACCGGTTGCCCGGTGGAGATCGACTGGCCGAGATCGCCGCGCAGCAGATCGCCGACATAGACGAGGAACTGCTCGGGCAGCGAGCGGTCGAGGCCGAGGGCGGCGCGAATCTGGGCGATGGATTCAGCGTCGGCCGCGGGCCCCGCGAAATAGGCCGCGGGGTCGCCCGGCAGAGCGCGGGTGAGGATGAAGCTCACCAGCACCACCCCGACCAGCGCCGGGATCGCGAGCAGCACGCGCCGGGCGATCATGCCCAGCCGCGCCTTCGCCGCCGCATTGCTCGCGGCGATCAGCGCCGCCGCGCCCTCGTCGAGCCGCTCGCCCTTCAGCCAGCGCCCGAGCGCGGTGGGAGAAGGGCGCGGCGCGAACGGCGCCGACCCCCCCATCACCCCCTCGGCGCCCGCAATCTCCGACGCCGCCAAGGCCTCAGACCCGCGTCCAGCCGCGGATCGTCGGCTGGCGGTGGAACCAGTACTCGTAGCCCGCCATCTCGCGATAGGCCGCGTTGACCGCCGGCTGCCACAGGGCGATGCGCGGCGTGTCCTCCCAGGCGATCTCGATCATGCGCTTGCACATGGCGATGTATTCGGGGTCGTCCTCGGGCAGGTGGAGCGCGACGGGGATCATCTTCTCGATCTCCTCGTTGCGGTAGTTCATCGAGTTGAACAGGTTGCCCTCGATATAGGCCCAGTAGAAGAAGTAGCAGGGATAGTTGAGCCAGCCGCCGAAAGTCTCCAGATGCAGCGGCAGGCGCTTCTCGACCAGCGACGCCGTGCGCCAGTTCGCGCCGGGGATCTTCTCCAGCGGGGCGCGGATGCCGATCTTGGCGAGGTTCTCCTGAATGAGCAGCGCCGCAGGCTCCATCCAGTCCGACTGCGAGAGGTCGATGAAGAACGGCACTTCGAAGCCGGCCCCGTAGCCCGCCTCCTCGAGCAGCGCCTTCGCCTTGTCGAGATCGGTCGCATAGGGCGCGGGCTGCGGCCAGGCGATGGTCTCCGGCGTGAAGGACGGCCCGCCATGCATCGGCACGCCGCGGCCATAGGCGGCGGTCTGGAACACTTCGTCATAGGGAACGGACCACGCCACGGCCTGCCGCACGCGCTTGTCCTTGAACGGCTCGAAATTGAGGTTGGTGGCGAGCACGTAGAGCGCGTTCTCGACCGGGGTGGTGTTGATGGTGAGGCCCTCGGTCCCGTCCAGCTCCTTGGCGTCCTTGTTAGGGATGTCGAAGCTCATCTGCACGTCGCCGCGCTCGATCAGCGCGCGGCGGGTGGCCGGGCTCGGCACTTCGCGCACGATCACGCGGCGGATTTCGGGGAGCGGGCCGGACGTCCAGCCGTCATTGCGCTCATAGACGAGCTGCTGGCCGGGGTCCCAGCGGGTGACCTTGAAGGGGCCGGAGCCGATGGTGTTCTTGTGGACGTATTCCATCGCCCAGGGGTCGTCGGGGGTCGCATTGGCGAGCGCGAGCTTGCTGTTGAGGATGAAGGGCACCGGCACGGCCATGTCGGGCAGGCTGAGCTTGCTCGGGCGCAGGAGCGTCACGCGGAAGGTGAGGTCGTCCACCGCCTCGAACTGTTCGGGCTTCTCCAGCCCGCCCGCCTTCATCTGGGTGGTCGGGAAGCCGCCGACGGTCACGGCGCGGTCGTAGGACCATTTCACGTCCTGCGCGGTGATCGGCGAGCCGTCCTGGAACTTGCCGTCGGGGCGCAGCTTGAAGGTGATGACGAGGCCGTCCTCGGAGAACTCCCAGCTTTCGGCCACTTCGGGGACGATGGTGGAATAGTCGTAGCTCAGCGAGCCGTCCGGCAGGGTCTTCACGCCGAAGCCGACGAGCCGGTCATAGGCGTTGACGGCGATCTGGTAGCTGGGGCGGTTGGTGCCGGTGCGGTGCAGGTCGAGGCTGTTGATCGTCTGGCCCATCACCATCACGATCGTGTCGCCGCCCGCTGCGGATGCGGGCAGCGCCCGCAGGAAGGGCAGCGACGCGGCGGTGAGGGTCGCGGCGCTGGCGGTCTTGAGGAAATTGCGTCGGTCCATCCGTCTCTCCTGTCGTGGCGTCCCGCGCTTCGCGTGCAGGATCGCATGCAATCTGGAATGAGGATAGCAAGAACGGCGCCAGTTCGCGGCGCCGCGGCAAGATGTTGAAATCGCGCCGAAGGCGGGCGCGGCGCGTGGGCGGGCGGATTTCTGCGCGCTGGTTAATACGGCATTAATGGCGAAATGGCGCCTGTTTGGGCGGCGCCGCCGCTCATGAGGGCGCGCGGTCGGGCAGCCCATCGAGATGGGCGAAGGCGCGGTAGGCGTCCTTCACCTTCTCGATATGCGCGCGCATCGCGGCCGAGGCCGCCTCGCCATCGCGCGCGAGGATCGCCTGCGCCACGGCGTCGTGTTCGCGCCAGCTCGCCGAAGGGCGGCCATGCACCTGGAACTGCGCGCGGCGGAAGGGCGCGAGGCGGTTGCGCACGTCGCGGGTGGTGCCAACCAGCTCGGGGTTATGCGCGCCGTCGTAGATCGCGAGGTGGAACAGGCGGTTGGCGTCGGCGTAGCGCTCGGAATCCTCGGCTTCGGCGAGCGCGCGCGCCGCGAGATGATCGGCGGCGAGCGCGGCGCGCTCGGCGTCGGTCATGCGCAGCGCGGCGAGGCGGGCGCAGACGCCCTCAAGCTCCGTCATCAACTCGAACAGATGCAGCAGCCGCTCCATCGACAGCCCGGCGACCACCACGCCGCGATGCGGGCGCCGCTCGACCAGCCCTTGCGCCGCAAGCTGCGCCAACGCCTCGCGGACCGGCGTGCGCGACACCTCGAAGCGCTCGGCCAGCGACTGCTCGTCGAGCCGGACCCCCGGCGCCAGCGCTCCCTCGACGATCCCGGCCGACAACCGCCGCACAAGCATCTCGACAGCGGTTTCCTTGGCGTGACCGGGGAGGGACATGGCGGCTCCTGCGCAAATCGCGCGCAGTTTCGCATGCAATCACGCCTCCGCCAAGCGTGGCGCGTCAGTCGGCCCGCGGCAGCAGCAACGAGGCGTCGCCATAGGAGTAGAAGCGGTAGCGCGCGGCGATGGCGTGGGCGTAGAGCGCGCGGATGCGCTCGACCCCCATCAGCGCGGAGACGAGCATCATCAGCGTCGAGCGCGGCAGGTGGAAATTCGTCATCAGCCCGTCCACGGCGCGGAAGGCGAAGCCCGGCGCGATGAAGATGTCGGTCTCGCCGCGCCACGGGGCCACCGCGCCGGTCTCGCGCGCCGACGTCTCGAGCAGGCGCAGCGACGTCGTGCCGACCGCGATCACCCGCCCGCCTTCGGCGCGGGTTTCAGCCACGGCCTCCGCCGCCGCCGCGCCGATCTCGCCCCATTCGGCGTGCATGCGATGGCCCTCGACGGTCTCGGACTTGACCGGCAGGAAGGTGCCGGCCCCGACATGCAGGGTGAGCCGCGTCATGCGCACCCCGCGCGCCTCCAGCGCCGCGATCAGCGCCTCGTCGAAATGCAGCGCGGCGGTGGGGGCCGCGACCGAGCCGGGGCGCTCGGCGAAGATCGTCTGGTAGTCGGCGACGTCTTCGGCGTCGGCGGGGCGCTTGCCGGCGATGTAGGGCGGCAGCGGCGTGACGCCGGTCTCGGCGATGGCGGCGTCGAGCGCGGCCTCGCCCCGGTCGAAGCGCAGCGCGACCTCGCCCCCGGCCCCGATCCAGGCCACCGTCGCGCCGAGCCCGGCGAAATCGAGCGCGTCCCCCTCGCGGAGCCGGCGGATCGGGCGCGCCAGCGCCTCCCACAGATCCTCGCCCAGACGCTTGAGCAGGATCGCCTCGACTTTCGCCGCGCCCGAACCGTCGCGGGTTTCCCGCCGCCGCACGCCGAAAAGCCGCGCCGGGATCACCTTCGTGTCGTTGAAGACCAGCAGATCGCCCGGGCACAGAAAATCGGGCAGCGCCTCGACGGTCGCATCGGCGGTGCGGGCGGCTTCGGCCACCAGCAGCCGCGCCGCACGGCGCGGGCGCGCAGGGCGCAGGGCGATCAGCTCTTCGGGCAGCTCGAAATCGAACTCGTCCACGCGCATCGCGACCTCCAGCGGCTGCGCGCCCTATCGCCGAGGCCGCAGGCCGACGCAAGCCGGGTCGGTCGCCCGCCTCAGCGCGGGAAGTTCGGGCGGTCGGTGTTGTAGTGGGTGGAGAGGTAGTCGAGGATGATCTCGCGATCCTCCTCGTCGAGGGGCTGCATGCCCTGCTCCTCGACCATCCAGACCAGCAGATCGGCCCAGCGGTCGCGCGTCAGGCCCTGCTGGGCGATGATGCGCTCGGAATGGCATTGGATGCACGAGTAGTAGGTCACTTCGGCGCCCGGCTCGTTCACGAGCAGGCCGTAATCTGCGGCGGGGGCGGCGCCGGCGAAGAGGATGGCGAAGACAGCGGCGGACAAGCGCAACATCGTCGGATCGCTCGAGTTTGGGAAGGGACGGGTCGGGAGGCGGCGCGCGTCCTGAAAGAACGCGCGCCGCTCAGGGCGGGCGTCAGGCGGCGCGCAGCGCCACGCGATGCATCATGTTGTTGCCGTAGCCGCGAGGGTTCCAGGCGACGGCGAAGGGCTGCATGTCGCCGGCGCTGTCGGTCGCGCGCGCCCAGACCTCGTAATAGCCCGCCACTGGGAGCACGATCCGCGCCCGCCAGTTCTGCCAGGCGCCCGAGTTCACCGGCGCGTCGAGTTCGGCCATCGTCCAGGTCGCACCGAAATCGGTCGAGATGTCGACCCGCTTGACCCAGCGGTCGCCGGACCACGCATGCCCGCGCACTTCGATCTCGCGGCCCGTCTCGGCCCCGTCCATCGGATGGGTGACGACCGACTTGACCGGCATCCGCTCCATGATGACGAAGTCCTCGCGCGCGACCTCCTCGCCCGGCGCGACGGGGCGGTTGGGCAGGCGATAGGACGAGCCGCCCATCTTTTCGCCGTCATGCACCTGATCGCGCACCCAGATCCGCGTGACCCATTTGTGCGAGACCGAGCCCGGCCAGCCGGGGATCACGAGGCGCAGCGGCGCGCCGTTCTCGGGGTGCAGATCCTCGCCGTTCATCGCGAAGGCGATCAGGTTGTCCTCGTGCAGCGCCTTCTCGATCGGCACGCCGCGCGAGATCGTGTCCTTCGAGGGATCGCCGGAGAGATGCGTGTCCGAGCCGAAATGGCCGGTGTAGACCGCAGACGGCTTCACGCCCGCCGCCATCAGCACGTCGCGCAGGCGCACGCCGGTCCAGTTCGAGCAGCCGACCGCGCCGACCGTCCACTGGTTGCCGGAGGCGGGCGGGTCGAAATAGGCGCGGCCGTTGCCGCCGCACTCGATCACCAGCGCGCGCGTGACGATTTCGAAGCGGCTCCTGAGGTCGGCGATGGAGAGCGTGAGCGGCGTCTCCACTTCGCCGTCGATGGTCAGCGTCCACGTCTCGGCGTCGCGATTCTCCGGCGTGGCGCCGTTGTTTCGGATGAAGTGCCGCGCCGTGGGCGTGATCGCGTCGTCGAGCAGATGCGCCGGAGTTTCGGCGTTGAGCGGACGGTCGCCGAGCAAGGTGAGACCGTCCTTGCCGGCGAGCAGGTCCGACGAGGCGCGCGCCACATGCGGCAGGCTGAGCGCGCCGGTCGCCGCGGCGAGCGCGCCGAGGCTCGCGCCTTGCAGGAACCGTCGCCGCGACGGCGAGTAAGCGTCGAAGTCGAGGTGATCCAGAGACATCGCATCCTCCCTTGGTTTTTGTTTCACCCAAGTTTGGCGCGAAATCCCGCAACGGCAAGCGCAAAATGCCGCACCCCGCTTCCGGTTTCGTCGGAGGCGGGGTGCGGAGCGCTCAGCGGCGGCCGGTCATTGGTCGGCGGCGACCTTAAGCGAGAGGATCGCGTCGGGATCGCCCTCGACGGCGCCGTTGTTGGCGCGCGAGCCCATCTTGATGTTGTCGACATGCTGCATGCCGTCGATCACCTGCCCGAAGACGGTGTACTGGCCGTTCAGGAACGACCCTTCCTCGAACATTATGAAGAACTGGCTGTTGGCGCTGTTGGGGTTCTGCGACCGCGCCATGCCGACCGTGCCGCGCTCGAACGGCACTTTCGAGAACTCCGCCGGAAGATCGCCGTATTTCGAGCCGCCAGTGCCCGCGCGCCGGGCGTTGTAGCCCGTCTTGGTGTTGCCGTGCTCCACGTCGCCGGTCTGCGCCATGAAGCCGGGGATCACGCGGTGGAAGGCGACGCCGTCATAGGCGCCCTCGCGCGCGAGCGTCTTGATCCGCTCGACATGCTTCGGGGCCACGTCCGGCAGCAATTCGATGGTCACGACGCCGCTCTTGAGTTCGAGCAGCAGGGTGTTCTCGGGATCCTTGATGTCCACGGCGGCGGCCTCCTGGCTGAGAAAGGGCAGGAGCGCGGCGATGAGAACCGCGGTGCGGCGCGTCAGCATGAAGCGTCTCCCTGATTGAAGCGACGCGCCGGTTTCGCAGCCCGGCGCGCAGAGGTCAACCGGAGGGCGCGTCAGTCATGGCGGCCGAACTTCTCGACCAGCCTCCGCTCGATCTGTGGGGCGACGAAGCTGGAGACGTCGCCGCCGAGGCGCGCGATCTCCTTGACGAGTTTGGAGGCGATGGCTTGCCGGCTCGCCTCGGCCATCAGGAACACGGTCTCGATCTCGGCGTTCAGCGCGCGGTTCATGCCGACCATCTGGAACTCGTACTCGAAATCCGCGACGGCGCGCAGGCCGCGGATGATGACCGTCGCGCCGACATCCTCGGCGAAATGCATCAGCAGGTTCTCGAAAGGGCGCACTTCGATCGCGCCGCCCGGGGCGGCCTCGCGGATTGGCGCCAGTTCGGCCTCGAGCATCTCGACGCGCTCGTCCAGCGTGAACAACGGACCCTTGTCGCGGTTTATGGCGACGCCGATCACCAGCGTGTCCACCAGCCGCAGCGCGCGGCGGATGATGTCGGTGTGGCCCAGCGTGACCGGGTCGAACGTGCCGGGATAGAGGCCGATGCGCATTATGCTCCCCCGCTTTCCGCCCGATCCTGCGCGCAGGGCCGGTTTCGCGCATGCAACAGAGCGCGCCACCCAAGGTCAAGCGCCAGGGCGTCGCGCGACGGGCGGCGCGCGGCGATCCAACGCCCGGGCCGGCACTTCGCGCTTGACGGAAGTTTAGCGCCAGAGTTTAGCTTTACTCTATCGGCAGGGCCGCGATTCGGCCGCCGTCCCGTCGATCGGCGAAGACCCGGCGCAGCAAGCGCATGTCAAGGGCGGCCGCACAGGGGAGGAAGAACGATGCGCATTCTCAATGCGTGCGTCGCCGCATCCGCGCTGATCGCAGCCGGAGCAACAGGCGCCGCCGCGCAAGACCGCTCGCTGACGCTGTGCTGGGCCGCCTGGGACCCCGCCAACGCGCTGGTCGAGCTCAGCAAGGACTTCACCGCGCAGACCGGCGTGCAGATGCGGTTCGAGTTCGTGCCGTGGCCGAACTTCGCCGACCGCATGCTCAACGAGCTGAACTCGCGCGGCCAGCTCTGCGACCTGCTGATCGGCGACAGCCAGTGGATCGGCGGCGGCGCCGAGAACGGGCATTACGTCAAGCTCAACGACTTCTTCGAGCGCGAAGGCATCAGCATGGACGATTTCGCCCCGGCGACCGTCTACGCCTACTCGACCTGGCCCAAGGGCACGCCGAACTACTGGGCGCTGCCGGCGATGGGCGACGCCAACGCCTGGTTCTACCGCCGCGACTGGTTCTCGCGCCCGGAGCTGCGCGAGGCGTTCCAGGCCGAATACGGCCGCGAGCTCGCCCCGCCGACCACCCAGCGCGAGCTGATGGACATCGCGAAGTTCTTCCAGGGCCGCGAGATCGACGGCCAGACCCGCTACGGCGCCTCGATCTTCACCGAGCGCGGCTCCGAGGGCATCACCATGGGCGCGACCGGCGCGCTCTACGCCTGGGGCTTCAAATACGAGACCGAGCCGGGCACCTACCAGATGCAGGGCGCGGTCAACTCGCCCGAAGCCGTCGAGGCGCTGGAGTTCTACAAGGAGCTCTACAAGTGCTGCACGCCTCCGGGCTACACCGACGCCTACATGCAGGAGAGCCTCGACGCCTTCAAATCCGGGCAGGTGGCGATGGCGATGAACTGGTTCGCCTTCTTCCCCGGCCTCTACAAGGACGAGCAGGTCGGCGGCGAAAGGATCGGCTTCTTCGTCAATCCCGGCCAGAACGTCGAGGCGAGCACGCTGGGCGGGCAGGGCATCTCGGTGGTGGCCTACAGCCAGAAGCAGGACCTCGCGCTCGACTACATCAAGTGGTTCGCGCAGCCCGACGTGCAGGCGAAATGGTGGTCGCTCGGCGGCTATTCGGCGCATAATTCGGTGCTGAACGACCCGTCCTTCCCGAATTCGCAGCCCTTCGCCGCCGACTTCCTCAAGGCGATGGGGGCGGTGCAGGATTTCTGGCAGGAGCCCGCCTACGCCGAACTGCTGCTGGCGATGCAGAAGCGGTTGCATGACTACATCGTCGCCGATGTCGGCACGGCGCAGGAAGCGCTCGACAGACTGATCGAGGACTGGACCGAGGTCTTCGAGGACGAAGGCAAGCTCTGACGCCATCCGCCTCTCCCCCCGCGCCGGGGGAGAGGCGACCCCGCCGATCGAGGCTCGCCCGCCATGTCCGACGCCCCCGCCATCGCCCGCGCCGCCGACGCCCTCGCCCGGGCGACGCCCGACGCGCTTGCGACGCGCGCGCGCGGGTTGTCGGACCGCGCCATCGCGTGGATCTTCGTCGCCCCGACCATCGCCCTGCTGCTGGCGATCAACATCTTCCCGCTGATCTGGACGGTGTATCTGAGCTTCACGAACTACCGCGCCAACCGGCTCAACCAGACTGTCGAATGGGTCGGGACGCGCAATTACGAGCGCATCCTCACCGACCCCGACATCTGGCACAACATGCAGGTGACGGCGCATTTCGTGCTGTGGACCATCGTGCTGCAAGTGCTGATCGGCTTCACGCTGGCTTGGCTGATCAACCGCAAGTTCAGGGGCGCGGATCTGTGGACGACGATCATCGTCCTGCCGATGATGCTCTCGCCCGCCGTGGTCGGCAACTTCTGGACGTTCCTCTACCAGCCGCAGATCGGGTTGTTCAATTACGTGGTGACGTTCTTCACCGGCGCGCCGGTCTCGTCTTTCGAGATGATCGGCTCGGTCGCGCTCGCGCCCTGGGCCATCGTGATCGTCGACACCTGGATGTGGACGCCCTTCGTGATGCTGATCTGCCTCGCCGGGCTGCGCTCGATCCCCGAGAGCATATACGAGGCGGCGGAGATCGACCGCGCGAGCGCATGGCGGCAGTTCTGGACCATCACCGTGCCGATGGTCGCGCCCTTCCTGATGCTCGCGGTGCTGTTCCGCGCCATCGAGAACTTCAAGATGTTCGATCTTGTGGTGGAGCTGACCTCCGGCGGCCCCGGCAGCACCACCGAACTCGCCTCGATCAACCTCAAGCGCGAAGCGTTCGAGAAGTGGCGGACGGGCTATTCCTCCGCCTTCGCGATCATCCTGTTCGTGACGGTGTTCGGGCTCGCCAACATCTACGTCAAGGCGCTCAACCGGGTGAAGGGACGATGAGCGCGGCTTCGATCCTCGAACCGTCGCGCCGCGCCAAGCTGTTCGCCGGCGCGGCGGTGATCCTTTACGCGGCGATCGCGCTGACGCCGCTGGTGTGGATTTTCCTGACCGGGTTCAAGTCGCCCCCCGACAGCATCTCCTATCCGCCCAAAGTGGTCTTCGAGCCGACGCTCGAAGGCTATGTGAACCTCTTCACCACCCGCACCCGCCAGACGCCGGACTACATGGAGAGCCTCGGGCCGCCGCAGAGCTGGTATGAGCAGATCGTGCGCGACCGCTCGATGGTCATCGCCGGGCCGTCGAAATTCGGCGAGCGGTTCCTCAATTCGGTGATCATCGGCTTCGGATCGACCTTCCTGAGCGTGTTCCTCGGCACGCTGGCGGCCTACGGGTTCAGCCGCTTCCGCATTCCGTTGAAGGACGACCTGCTGTTCTTCATCCTGAGCACCCGGATGATGCCGCCCATCGCGGTCGCCATCCCGATCTTCCTGATGTACCGCACGCTGGGGCTGTCGGACACGCATCTGGGGATGATCCTGCTCTACACGGCGGTCAACATCAGCCTCGCCGTGTGGCTGCTGAAGGGCTTCATCGACGAGATCCCGCGCGAATACGAGGAGGCGGCGCTGATCGACGGCTACACGCGCCTCCAGGCGTTCCGGAAAGTGGTGCTGCCGCAGGCCGCGACCGGCATCGCCTCCACGGCGATCTTCTGCCTGATCTTCGCCTGGAACGAATACGCCTTCGCGCTGCTGCTTACCTCGGGCACGGCGCAGACCGCGCCGCCCTTCATCCCCACCATCATCGGCGAGGGCGGGCTCGACTGGCCGGCGGTGGCGGCGGGGGCGACGCTGTTCCTGCTGCCGGTGCTGGTTTTCACGATCCTGCTGCGCAAGCACCTGCTGCGGGGGATCACCTTCGGCGCGGTGCGCAAATGAGCGGCGTCTGCTCACCCTCGCATCCGGGGAGCCGCGCCCATGGCTGACTTCCTCCGCGCCCTGCTCCGCTTCCGCCGCGGCCCGTGGGAGAGCGTCGCCTCCGTGCTGATCGGCGCCGGCGTGATCATGCTGATGCAGCCCTTCTCCTTCTGGGCCTTTGGCTGGTCCTTCGCGGTCACGCTCACCGGCACGGCGATGTTTCTCGTCGTCAGCCATTTCCCGGAATAGCGCATGGCCGAGATCGTCATCCGCAACCTGCGCAAGGAGTTCGACGCCTTCACCGCCGTGCAGGGCTCGACCTTCACCATCGACGACGGCGAATTCTTCATGCTTCTCGGGCCCTCGGGATGCGGCAAGACCACCACTTTGCGCATGATCGCGGGGCTGGAGACGCCCACTTCCGGCGAAATCCTGATCGGCGGGCGCGACGTGACGATGCTCCCCGCCCGCGCGCGCGACATCGCCTTCGTCTTCCAGATGTTCGCGCTCTATCCGCACATGTCGGTGCGCCGCAACATCGCCTATCCGCTCGTGAGTCAGGGCATGGCGCGGCGCGACATCGCCGCGAAGATCGCCGAAGTCGCGCGCATCCTCGGCATCGAGGGCATTCTCGACCGGGGCGTGGGCGGGCTGTCGGGCGGCGACCGCCAGCGCGTGGCCCTCGCCCGCGCCATCGTGCGCGAGCCGCTGGCCTTCCTGATGGACGAGCCGCTCGGCGCGCTCGACGCCGAATTCCGCGAGCACATGGCCCACGAGTTGCGCGCGCTGCACGACCGGATGGGCGCCACGACCGTCTACGTCACCCACGACCAGCTCGAAGCGATGCAGATGGGCGACAAGATCCTCGTGATGAATCATGGCGTCGTCGAGCAATGGGGCGACCCGCAGGAGATCTACGACCGCCCCGCGACCATGTTCGTCGCCGACTTCATCGGCTCGCCGCCGATGAACTTCCTCCATGTCGAGGCGCGCGCGGGGATCGGCCAGGACTGGCTCGAGATTGGCGGCGCCCGCATCCCGATGCCCGCCCTTCGCGAGGCGGCGCCCGGCCCGGAGCTCGCCCTCGGGGTGCGGCCCGAGCATGTGCATCTGCGCGACGACGGCCCGATGCGCGCCGAAGTTCTGGCGGCGGAGTATCTCGGCGCCTCGCAGGTCGTCACGCTGCAGACGGGCTTCGGCCAGATCAAGGCGCGCGCCGGCGTCGCCAACCGCGCGCGGCCCGGCGAGACGGTGGGCCTCGCCTTCGACGCGCGCACGCTCAGCCTGTTCGACCGCGCCTCCGGCCGCGCGCTGCGCAGCGCGCTGCACGATGCGCCCGCCGAACAGCGGAGGGCCGCGCATGGCTGAAATCCGCCTAGAAGGCGTTTCGAAGCGTTTCGGCTCGGTCACAGCCGTTCAGTCGCTCGACCTTGTAGCCCCCGACGGTGCCTTCGTCGTGCTGCTCGGCCCGACGGGCGCCGGCAAGACCACGACGCTGCGGCTGATCGCGGGCCTCGAACGCCCCGATCAGGGCCGCGTGCTGATCGGCGGGCGCGACGCGACTCATGCGCCGCCCGCCGCGCGCGACGTGGCGATGGTGTTCCAGCAATACTCGCTCTATCCGCACATGACCGTGCGCGAGAACCTCGCCTTCCCGCTGCGCGCGCCGGTGCGGGCCCTGCCGCAAGCCGAGATCGACCGCATCGTGACCGAAATCGCCGAGCTCCTGCGCATCCCCCACAAGCTCGACAACAAGGCGACGCAGCTTTCGGGCGGCGAGATGCAGCGCGTCGCCATCGGGCGGGCGCTCGTGCGGCGGCCGCAGGTCTATCTCATGGACGAGCCGCTCTCCTCGCTCGACGCGAAGCTTCGCGCCGATCTGCGCATCGAACTCAAGCGCATCCAGGCCGAACTCGGCGCGACCATGCTCTACGTCACCCACGACCAGATCGAGGCGATGACCATGGCGACCCATGTGGGCGTGCTCGACCATGGCCGCCTCGCGCAGTTCGGCCCGCCGCGCGAGATCTACGAGGACCCTGACAGCGTGACGGTGGCGGCCCGGCTCGGCCAGCCCCGCATCAACCTCGCGCCGGCGCATCTCTTCGGCCCCGCCGCTTGGCCCGAGGGCTGCGCGACGCTCGGCATCCGGCCCGAGGCGCTGCATGTCGGCCCCGGCGCGCCGGTCTCGACCGAAGGCGTGGTGCGCCGGGTCGAGCGGCTCGGCGACCAGACGCGCCTGCACCTCGCGGTGGACGGGGTGGAGCTCGTCGGCCTGACCGACCCGCATGACCGCGCCCGCCCCGGCGACGCGGTGACCGTGGGCCCGATCGATCCGCTGTTCTTCGACGCCGAAGGGCGCCGCATCCGCGCGCGAGGAGTTTCGCGATGACGTCCGACACCCAGTCCGCGACCGACGCCGCCCTGATCCGGGCGCTGGCGAAGCGCTGCTCGGCGGCGATCTCCGAGTCCGCTTTCGAGCTGACGACGCTCGATCAGGCGATCGGCGACGGCGATCACGGCCTCAACATGAACCGCGGCTTCCTCGCCATCGCCGAGGCCGCCGAAGACCTCGCCGCGGCGCCTTTCGGCGCGGCGCTGCAGAAGGCGGGGACGATCCTCGTGATGAAGGTGGGCGGCGCGTCGGGGCCGCTCTACGGCTCGGCGCTGATGGCGATGGGCAAAGCCGCGCCCGTTGCGCCCTCCACCCCGCAGGAAGCGGCGGCCATGCTGCGGGCGGGCTTCGAGGCGGTGAAGGCGCGCGGGCGCTCCGATGTCGGCGCCAAGACCATGCTCGACGCGCTCGCCCCGGTTCTGGCGGCGCTGGAGGCGGGGGGCGGCGCGGCAGAGGTTCGCGCGGCTGTGGCGCAGGGGCTGGAGGCGACGCGCGAGATGCGCGCGACCAAGGGGCGGGCGGCCTTTCTGGGCGAGCGCTCGATCGGCCATATCGACCCGGGCGCGCGGTCGGCGCAGGTGCTGGCGAACGTCGCCTGCGATCTGGCGGAGGGCGCGTCGTGAGCGCGGCCTCGGACGGCCATGTCGCCATCGTCATCGTCTCGCATTCTTCGCTGGTGGCGCAGGGCGCGGCCGACATGGTGCGCCAGATGGTCGGCGACGAGGTCGCCGTCGCCCATGTCGGCGGCGATCCGGGCGGCGGTCTCGGGACGGACGTCGCGGCGATCCGCGCCGCGATCGAGGCGGTCTGGCGCCCGGCGGGCGTGGCGGTGCTGGTCGATCTCGGCGGCGCCGAGACCAACAGCGAAATGGCCATCGAGATGCTGGATGCCGAGAAGGGCGCGCGGGTCGTCATCTGCAACGCGCCCATCGTCGAAGGCGCGGTGATGGCGGCGACCGAGGCCGCCGGCGGCGCCGATCTCGAGGCCGTGCGCGCCACGGCCGAGGAGTTCCAGTCATGACCGCCGATCTGCGCGACGAGGCCGAGGGCGGCTGGCGCGCCGGCGCCGCCGTGATCCGCGACCCGGTCGGGCTGCACGCGCGCCCCGCCGTCAAGCTGACCAAGCTCGCCAAGCGCTTCGCGGCGGAGGTCGAGGTGCGCGCCGAGCCCGACGGCGCATGGGTCAACGCCAAGTCGCCCAACGCCGTGATGAAGCTGCGCGCGCCCTGCGGCGGCGCGCTCGGCGTGCGGGCGCGCGGCGCGGACGCCGAGGCGGCGACGGCGGCGCTGCTGGCGCTGGTCGAGGCCGATTTCGATGACGCCGCCCTCTGAGATCTCGCTTCAGGGCGTCTGCGCCGCGCCCGGCTTCGCGCAGGGGCCGCTCGCGCGCCTCGACGCGCCTGCGGCTTCAGGACCCGCCCGCAGGGCCGGCGACCCGTCGGCGGAGGCGGCGGCGCTGCGCGCGGCGCTGTCGTGCGCCGAAGCCGAGATCGCCGCGCTCCGCGCGACGCTCGACCCGCTCGCCGCCGACATCCTCGAATTCCAGGAGATGCTCGCCGCCGACGAGGACCTCTCCGCCCCCGCCTTCGCCGCCATCGCCAAAGGCGCGCCCGCCGACGCCGCATGGGCCCGCGCGCTCGACGCCGAGATCGCCGACTACGCCGCCGCCGCGGACGAGACGATGGCCGCCCGCGCCTCGGATCTGCGCGACCTGCGCGACCGCGTGCTGCGCGCGCTGCGCGGCGAGAGCGGCGGCGAAAGCGCCTTGCCCGACGGCGCGATCCTCTTCGCCCGCGACCTCGCGCCGTCGCAATTCCTTGCGCTCGACTGGTCGCGGCTCGGCGGCGCGGCGCTCGGCGCCGGCGCGCCGACCAGCCATGTGGCGATCCTCGCCCGTGCGCGCGGCGTGCCGATGGCGGTGGGGCTCGGCGAGCCGCCGGCGGACGTCGCGGGCGACGCGCTGCTCGACGCAGGCGCGGGGCGGCTGACCCTGGGCGCGTCCGCGCCGACCCGCGGGGCCTTCGCGGCGCAGGCGGAAGCCGACCGCATGGCGCGCGCCGAGGACGCCGCATTCGCCCGGCGCCCAGGAGCCGACGCGTCCGGCGCGCCCGTCGCCGTGCTGATCAACGTGGACGATCCGGGGCTCCTCGACGCGCTCGACCCCGCGATCTGCGACGGCGTTGGCCTCACCCGCACCGAATTCCTGTTCGAGGGCGGCGCGCCCGATGAGGAGACGCAGTTCCGCGCCTACGCCCGCGTGCTCGGCTGGGCGAAAGGCCGGCCCGTCACGATCCGCACGCTGGATGCGGGCGGCGACAAGCCGGTTCCGGGGGTCACTCTCGCGGGCGAGGCCAATCCCTTCCTCGGGCTGCGCGGCCTGCGCCTCTCGCTCGCGCGGCCCGATCTGTTCCGCGTCCAGCTGCGCGCGCTGGCGCGGGCGGCTGCGCTCGGGCCGCTCAAGGTCATGGTCCCGATGGTGACGGCGCCGCACGAGTTCGAGGCCGCCCGCGCCCATCTGCGCGCGGCGCTCGAGGAGTTGCGCGCCGAGGGCGCCGCCTGCGCCGAGCCGCCGCTCGGGATCATGGTCGAGACGCCCGCCGCCGCGCTGACCGCCGCCGATTTCGACGCCGCCTTCTATTCGATCGGCTCGAACGACCTGACGCAATATGTCTGCGCCGCCGCGCGCGACGCGCCGGAAGTCGCGGCGCTGGCCGACCCGCTGCATCCGGCGGTGCTGGAATTGATCGCGCGCACAGCGCAGGCGGGCGCGGCGCGGGGCGTGGAGGTCTCGCTCTGCGGCGACATGGCCTCGCGCCCCGATCTGGCCGAGACGCTGCTGCGCTGCGGCGTGCGCGCCTTCTCGGTCGCGCCGGCTTCGGTCGGCGCCGTCAAGCGCGCGACATCGCAGGCGCGGCCGTGACCGGCGCCGCCGACGACCGGCTCGACGCGGTGGGCGACTACAAGCGCCTGCTGCGCGCGCTGGTCGCCAAGCGCCCGTCGGGCACGCGGCGCAAGCTCGCCGCGGCTTTCGGCACGCATCCGAGCTTCGTCTCCCAGATCACCAACCCTTCGCTGCGCGTGCCGCTGCCCGCCCAGCACATCCCCGCGCTGTTCCGCACCTGCCGCTTCTCGCCGGAGGAGCAGGCCGAGTTCCTCGCGCTCTACGCCCAGGCGCACCCGGCGCAGTCTGCGGCGATGGATGAGCTGGCCGCCCATGAGCGCGACGCGCTGCGCATCCCGATGCCCGAATTCCGCGACCCCGGCACGCGCGCGGAAGTCGAGACGCTCATCCGCGATTTCGCGCGCCGCGCCATCCGGCTCGCGCTGCGCGCCGACCGGCCCGACCTGGCCGACCGCAAGGGGGAGAACCGATGAAGAAGCTGATCAACGCGACCGACGACGTGCTGACCGAGGCGCTGCGCGGCTTCGCCGCCGCGCATGACGACATCGTGCGCCTGTCGCTCGACCCGAAATTCGTCGCGCGCAAGGCCCCGCGCAAGGGCAAGGTCGCGCTGATCTCGGGCGGCGGCTCGGGGCACGAGCCGATGCATGCGGGCTTCGTCGGCGTCGGGATGCTCGACGCCGCCTGCCCCGGCGAGGTCTTCACCTCGCCGACGCCCGATCAGATGCTCGCCGCCGCCGAAGCGGTTGACGGCGGCGCCGGCGTGCTCTGGATCGTGAAGAACTACGCCGGCGACGTGATGAACTTCGAAATGGCCGCCGAGATGTTCGCGGGCGAGAGCGCGACGGTGCTGACCAATGACGACGTCGCCGTCGAAAGCTCGCTCCACTCGCAGGGTCGGCGCGGGGTCGCCGCGACGGTGATCGTCGAGAAGATCGTCGGGGCTGCGGCGGAGCGCGGCGACGATCTGGCGGCCTGCAAGGCGCTCGGCGACCGCATAGCCGCCGCCTCGGGCACGATGGGCCTCGCCCTGACCTCGTGCACCGTGCCCGCCGCCGGAACGCCGACCTTCACGCTCGGCGAGGGCGAGATCGAGATGGGCGTCGGCATCCATGGCGAGCCGGGCCGCCGCCGCGAGGCGCTGCGCGCCGCCGACGCGCTGGTGGCCGACATGCTCGGCGCCATCGTCGAGGAGATCAAACCGGCGAAGGGCGCGCCCGCGCTGCTGCTGGTCAACGGCATGGGCGGCACGCCGCTGATGGAGCTCTACCTGATGCTGGATGCTGCGCGGCGGCGCTGCGCGGCGCTGGGGATCGAGGTCGCGCGGACCCTCGTCGGCAATTTCTGCACGTCGCTGGAGATGCAGGGCTGTTCGTTCACGCTCACGAAGCTCGACGCCGAGACGACGACGCTGTGGGACGCGCTGGTCCACACGGCGGCGCTGCGCAAAGGACCCTGACGGGGAGATCCGAGGCGCGTTTCCCGCTCGCACCGCGCGCGTCGCGGGATATGTTCCCGCATGGAACGATGCGGGGAGGGGCGTTCATGCGGCCGGCTGGCGACATCGCGCGGGACATGAGCCGCGAGCCGCTGGGCGGTTTCGACCGCTCCTTCCTCGTCACCATGATCCGAGATTTCTTCCTGATCCTCGTGCTGGTGAGCCTGCTCGAGTTCGCGCTCAAGGCCGGGCTCGTGGTATGGAGCTTCGAGCGCGACGGTCCGGCGCGGACCCGCGGCGTTGCCGAGGAAGTCGCCGACAACGTCCGCCAGATCATGCTCAACGAAGGCGGGCCGGTGGCGGCTCGCACCCTGTATCCGATCCTGCAGGAGAATCTCGACGCGCGCGGCCATCTGGTCGAGATCGCGCCGAGCGAGGTGACGGTCGCCTCGATCGAGACGACTTTCGGCTTCGCCCCGCGCGGCATGCCGGCCCCGCTCTGGCCCGAAGGCCGCCACAACGAAGCCAGCGTCGAGTTGCGCGCCGAGGCGTTCTGTCAGGACTGCCACGTCAAGGCCGAGATCGGCGAGGTGCTCGGCGTGGTGACGGTGCGCAGTTATCTCGGGCGCGAGCTGGAGGAATGGTGGAAAGGCCTGCAGCTCACCGGCGCGCTCGCGCTCGGCAAGACCGTGCTTCATTCGGTGCTGCTGTTTCTGCTGCTCAAGGCGCGGATGGCGCCGCTGATGGCGTTGCGCGGCGCCGTCAGCGGGCTGAGCCGGGCCTTCGGGGGGCTCGACCGCCGCGTCGAGGTGACGAGCGAGGACGAGTTCGGCGCGCTGGCCCGCGATCTCAACCTGTTTCTCGACCGGCTGGCGCGGATCGTCGCCGAGCTCGACGCCGTGCTGCGGCGGGTCGTGGGGGTGAACGACGACATCATGCGCATCCAGTCCGACCTGCGCGGGCGGATCGCGGGCTTCACCGCCTCGATGCGCGAAGTCGAGCGGCGGGCGATGCTGGCCGCGCGGCGCGAGCCGATGCTGTCGCCGGAATGGTTCGAGGCGATGGCCGCCTCCATCGCCGCGCTGCGCGAACGCGCGCAGACCGACGGCGTCGGCCCGGCGCTGTCTGACACGCTCGACAAGCTCGGGGCCGTGATCGGCCATGCCCGCAGCCAGATCGCGACCAACGCCGCGCTGTTCGAGGATCTCGCCCGACTCGGCGAGGAGGCCGAGCAGTTCCGCGACGCGCTGGCCGAGATGGCGCGGCTGGAGGAGCGCCTGAACGGCGTGATCGAGAGCGGGGCCGCGCTGGTCGGGCGACTCCAGACCACGGGCGCGCCCTCGGCTCAGGGCCTGGCCGGGGAGGGGGGATCGGGGTTGATTTCCCCGTCTCCGGGGGCGCAACTGGCGCGCGCCAGACAGGAGCCTTCCGCATGACCGTTCCGCTTCCCGCCTCGATCGACGACGCCCAGACGCTGCTGGCAGGAGCCGGCTATGTCTGCGGGCGCGAGCTCGCCACCGTGACTTTCCTGTCGCTCAAGCTGGGGCGGCCGCTTTTTCTGGAAGGCGAGGCCGGCGTCGGCAAGACCGAGATCGCCAAGGCGCTGGCGCAGAGCCTCGGGCGCAAACTGATCCGGCTGCAATGCTATGAGGGGCTCGACGCGGCCTCGGCGGTCTACGAATGGAACTTCGCGGCGCAGATGTTGGAGATCCGGCTCGCCGAAGCAGAGGGCGCGCGCGACCGCAAGGCGCTGGCGGCGGAGCTGTTCTCCGAGCGCTTCCTGACCCGGCGCCCGCTGCTGGAGGCGATGGCCCCGCATCCCGAAGGCGCGCCCGTCCTGCTGATCGATGAGATCGACCGCACCGACGAGCCCTTTGAGGCGTTCCTGCTGGAAGCGCTGAGCGATTTTCAGGTGACGATCCCCGAACTCGGCCCGGTGCGCGCCGAGACGCCCCCCATCGTGATCCTGACCTCGAACCGCACCCGCGAAGTGCACGATGCGCTGAAGCGGCGCTGCCTCTATCACTGGGTCGACTACCCCTCGATGGCGCGCGAACTCGAAATCCTGCGCACCCGCGCGCCCGAGGCGACGGAGACGCTGTCGCGCGAAGTGGTCGCCTTCGTGCAGCGGCTGCGCGCCGAGGATCTGTTCAAGAAGCCCGGCGTCGCCGAGACCATCGACTGGGCGAAATGCCTCGTCGCGCTGGACGTGATGGCGCTCGATCCCCAGACGGTCAGCGACACGCTCGGCGCGCTGCTGAAGTATCAGGACGACATCGCCCAGTTCCAAGGCTCGGAGGCCAAGCGCATCCTCGACGCGGCGCGCGAGGCGATCCCGGCCTGAGGCGAAGGTTGGAGCGGAGATCGACCTGAAAGACGCAGGTCCCGAGGTGGGGACCGTTGTTTCCAAAAGAATAATCTGGTCAACCGATTCCATCAGGTCGGCTTACGCCCTAGCGCCACCGACTTTCGATGGAATTGCCGCGCCGGGATGAGCGCGGCATCGTCCTATCGTTTTGTGGTGAGGATTTGGAATGAGCGCACCTAAAAAAGCCCCTCCCGCGCCGATCTCGGAATTGGGCGAAGCCATCAAGAATTCACCCGCTCTCGACGTGATAAGAAAACAGGTGAATAACCTCCCTATCTCGGCGGACGCCAAAGCGTTGGTGATGAAGATTGCGCAAGTAAGCGTGCGGGTTGGAGAGCGAGTGATTAGGATCGGACGGCTCATCCTTGGTTTTGTCCTGGATCTTGCGAATCGATATCCAAACACTGCCTTCGCACTCATCCTCACTATCGTGGTGACCACGCTTATTGGATTCATCCCTTGGGTCGGACCATTCCTCGCAGGGTTTTTTGGTCCGTTGCTCGGAGTTCTCACTCTTATCGTTGGTGGCATCAGCGACATGCGCGCCCGCGCACTGCTTACGAGAACCTCCGCGCAACAGGCGGCGCTGGAGGCGCAGACGGAGTTGCTCGACAAGCTCGCGTCAGCCGAAAAGTCTGGTTTGCTCGACCGCCTTCCGGAGTTGACGAGGCTCTTCGACGCTACCGAGCGCGATGTCGTTCTCGCAGGGGGCGCGAAGAATGTCGGGTGACGTCAACGCGATGCTGGAGCGCTTCAAGGGCGTGCAGAATGTTGTTGAAGATCAAGAAAAATTCATAAGAATGCTTGGAGTCGGCGAAGACGCCTACAAAAGTCTGAAAATCGCACGAAACGTCGGTACTGTCGTTAACGTTTCAACTGCCGCCGGACTGGGTGGGTTCGTCGCAACCACGTCACCTGTTGCGGGTACATTTTTCGCCAGCACGGGGTGGCTTGCAACAATCGGTCTCGCCCCTGCGGCGCTGACCCCTATCGGCTGGGTCGTCGCTGCCGCCATCCTCTCGGGTGGGGCCTATTTCGGGGCAATGCGCGCCTTCGGCGCATACCGAAACTCGCTGGTCGACACTGTTCCACACTTCGTTAATGCGCCAATCGATCTGCTGGGCGCTGCGCTTGTGGACATGATGGGCGCGATGGCGATCCGTGTCGCTGCCGCCGATGGCGCGATCTGCGACGAGGAGCGCGCGCACATTCGGAAGTACTTCGCAGATCGCTGGGGCATCGATCCGGCCTACGCCGACGTCGCCTTGACGGTAGTCGAGGAGAATGTCACCGAGTCTTCGCTCGAAGAGCAGGTCGATGTATTCGCACGCTTCATGCGCCGAAATCCTGACTGCAAGCTCGATAAACTGCGGGAGCGCGTCGAAGAGTTGCTGACGGGCCTTGTCGAAGCCGATGACCGGATCACCCCGGAGGAAACCGCTGCAATCGCGCAAGTCCTTGATGGCCTAAAAAATTTAGGCAAAGGAGGAAGTCTTCCCGACTTGCGCTACACATGGGTTGGAAGAGTGTTCCTTGGCGTCGACGAGGCCTCGAAGCGCGAAGCGACAACGTAGCCGCCCTCACCGGCTGAACCCCGACCGATGCGCCCAGCCGGTCGTGCGGCCCTCGATCCACGCCATCACCGCGTACATCCCGATCCCTTGGATCGCGAGCGCCACGAGGCAGGCGAAGACCAGCGGAACCTCGAAATTCGACTGCGCCACCAGCATCATGTGCCCCAGCCCCGAATTCGCCGCGATGGTCTCCGACAGCACCGAGCCGATGAAGGCCAGCGTGATCGCCACTTTCAGCGAGCCGAAGAAATACGGCATCGAGCGCGGGATTCCCACCTTGGTCATGATGTCGAGCTTCTTCGCCCCGAGCGCGCGCAGCACGTCCTCCATCTCCGGCTCGATGGTGGCGAGGCCAGTCGCGACGTTCACCACGATGGGGAAGAACGAGATCAGGAAGGCGGTCAGGATGGCCGGCACGTCGCCCACGCCGAACCACAGCACGAGGATCGGCACCACCGCGACCTTGGGGATCGAGTTGAAGCCGATCATCAGCGGGTAGAGCCCAGCGTAGATCGTGCGGCTCCAGCCGATGGCGAGGCCCAGCAGCAGTCCGAAGCCGATCGCCAGCGCGAAGCCCGCCAGCGTCGTCCAGAGCGTCTGCACCGAGTTGCGCCAGAGGCCGGGGCCGAATTCCGAGAAGGCGACGGCGATGCGCGTCGGCGCGGGCAGGATGTAATGCGGCACGTCGAGCGCCCAGACCGCGCCCTCCCACAGCGCGAACAGCCCCGCCGTCCAGAGCCACGGCGCCAGCCGCACCCAGTCGATTCGCGACGTCCTCGCGGTCATGCGCGCGCCTCCGCGATGTGGCCGCGCAATTCGTGGACGAGGTCCACGAAGGCGGGCTCGTAGAGGGTTTCGAGGTCGCGCGGGCGCGGGATCGCCACCTCGCGCTCGACGATGATCCGACCGGGACCTGCGCTCATCACGAAGACCCGGTCGGCGAGGAACACCGCCTCGCGCAAATCATGCGTGACGAGGATCGCGGTGAAGCCGCGCGCCGCGTGCAGGTCGCGCATCACCTGCCAGAGTTCTTCGCGGGTGAAGGCGTCTAGCGCGCCGAACGGCTCGTCGAGCATCACCAGTTCCGGCTCGTGGATCAGCGCGCGGCAGAGCGAGGCGCGCTGCTGCATCCCGCCGGAGAGTTGCCACGGATATTTCGCGCCCGCGCCCTTCAGGCCGACCGAGGCGAGCAGCGCTTCGGCCCTCTCCTGATACTCCTTGCGCCGCGCGCGCAGACGCGAGCGGTGCGGCTGGACCACTTCCAGCGGCAACAGCACGTTGTCGCGCGTCAGCCGCCACGGGAGCATCACCGGGTTCTGGAACGCCATGCCGGCGATGGAGACCGGCCCGCGCACCGGCTGACCGGCGACGCGCACGCTGCCCTCGGTCGGAAAGCTCAGGCCGGTCGTCAGCTTCATCAGCGTGGACTTGCCGCAGCCCGACGGCCCGACCACGGCGACGAATTCGCCCTTCCTCACCGTCAGCGACAGGCCGCTGACGGCGAGATGGCCTTCGGCGGCGCCCTGCGGCGGATACCGCAGGGCGACGTCCTCGATCTCGACGAACGGCGTCACGGAATGCGGCGCTCGTCGGCGGGCGGCAGGAAGGAGGCGTCGAACACCTCGTCGAGCGTCGGCCAGTCGCCGTCGAACGCGCCGGTCATGTCGATCTGCTTCAGCGAGCGCTCGAAGCGCGCCGGGTCGATCCCGCCGAAGCCGTTGGCCGCGACCTCATCGGTCAGGAAGTTCTGCGCGAGCGACAGCTTCAGCCGCTCGAGTTCGACTTCGCGGCGGGCGACGTCGTTCTTGGCGAGCACGTACTCGACCGCCGCCTCCGGGTCGGCCGCGGCGTCCTTCACCCCGCGCAGCGTGGCGCGCACGAAGCCCGCGACGGCGTCGGGGTTGGCGGCGGCCCAGTCGCCGTTCACGAAGACCGCGTTGCCGTACATGTCGAGGCCGTGATCGGCCATCAGCATCACGTTGATGTCGTCCTCCGGGACGCCCGCGGCCTTGAGGTTGAGGAAAACCGAGAAGGAGAAGCCGGCGACCGCGTCCACCTCGCCGCGCGCCAGCATCGGCTCGCGCACGGGGAAGCCGATGTTCTCGACCGTCACCTTGGCCGGGTCGATCCCCGCCGCGTCGACGAAGGCGCTCCACTGGGCCCAGGCGGCGTCGGGCGCGGGGGCGCCGAGCTTGCGGCCCTCCAGGTCCTTCGGCGCCTCCACGCCCTGCGAGCGGCGCCCGACGATGGCGAAGGCGGGCTTGTTGTAGACCATCAGCACCGCCTTGACCGGGATGCCGGGGTTCTGGTCCACGAAGCGCACCAGCGAGTTGAAGTCGCCGAAGCCCATCTGGTAGCCGCCGGACGCCACGCGCGGGATCGACTCGCGCGAGCCCTGCCCGGTGTCCATCGCGACGTCGAGCCCCTCTTCCTTGTAGTAGCCCCGTTCGAGCGCGAGCAGGAACGGCGCGGACGGCCCCTCCCATTTCCAGTCGCTCGCGTATTTGATCGCCGTCTGCGCGGCGGCGGGAAGCGCTGCGGCGGCGGACAGCGCGAGGCTCGCGCAGAGCGCGAAAGTCGTGCGGATCATCATCCTCTCCCTGTTCTGAGGCTTTGCGCGGATATCAGGACGCGGCGCGCAGCTTGTCCACTTGAATCGCATCTTCCGCGCGATCGCCTGCGCGGAAGCCTCGCGCCCGCTCTGCGGGGGGAGCGACGCCCAGAAAAGCGGCGCCGGGAGGTCAGACGCCGTCGAGATAGCGGATGACGCCCGAGAAATCCTCGCCGCCGCGCCCCGCCGCCGCCATCATCGCATAGAGTTGGGTCGCCTGCGCGCCCATCGGGGTCACCGCCCCCGCCGCCTGCGCCGCCTGCATCGCGATGCGCAGGTCCTTGAGCATCAGATCGGCGGCGAAGCCGGGGCGGTAGTCGCGGTTGGAGGGGGCGGAGGGGACCGGCCCGGGCGCGGGGCAATAGTCGTTGAGCGACCAGCAGCGCGCCGTCGCGGTGGAGGAGATGTCGTAGAGCTTCTGCGCGTCGAGCCCGAGCCTGGCGGCGAGGTTGAACCCTTCGGACACCGCGATCATCTGGATCGCGAGCATCATGTTGTTGCAGATCTTGGCCGCCGCGCCGGCCCCGGCGCCGCCTGCGTGCAGCACGTTGCGCCCCATCGCGGACAGGATCGGGCGGGCGCGCTCGACCGCCGCCTCCGCGCCGCCGACCATGAAGGTGAGCGTCCCGGCCTCGGCCCCGCCGACCCCTCCCGACATCGGGCTGTCGAGCATCTGGTGGCCGGCGGCCTCGGCCTCGGCGGCGAGCGCGCGGGCGGTCTCGACGTCGATGGTCGAGCAGTCGACGAACAGCCCGCCCCGACGCGCCGCCGCGAAGGCGCCCTCCGGCCCGGTCAGCGCGGCGCGGACATGGCGCGCCGCGGGCAGCGCCGTGACCACCGCCTCGACGTCGCGCACCGCGTCCTGGATCGAGTTCGCAGCTTCGGCGCCCGCCGCGCGGGCCGCTTCGAGCGCGTCCGCGTCGAGGTCGAAGGCGCGGACGGCGAAGCCCGCCTTCAGCAGGTTGCGCGCCATCGGCGCGCCCATATTGCCCAGTCCGATGAAGCCGATCCGACGCATGGCGCGTCCTCCCCTTGTTTCGCCTCCCGTCTCAGGCGCGGGAGATCCGATGATGCGCGGCGACCCGGCCCAACGCCTCCGCGTGGCGCGGGGACATGGGCGCGGCGCCGCTGATCCAGGCGTAGAGGTCCTGGTCGTTCTCGTCGAGCAGCGCCTCGAAGGCGTCGAGCGCGGCGGGGTCGAGCGCCTCCAGCGCGGCGTCGGCGTAGGGGCCCAGCAGCATGTCCATCTCGCGCGTGCCACGCCGCCAGCAGCGGATGCGCAGGCGCTTCAGGCGAGTGGCGCGGGCGTCGCTTTCGGTCGCGTCGGTCATTCGCCTTCCTTCCACAGCCGCGCGGCGCCGCGCACGCCCGAGCTGTCGCCATGGACGTTGCGCAACAGCCGCATGTCCGTAGCGCCGCCGAAGACATGCGCCGCCACCAGCGGCTCGGCGTCGCGGCGGATGCGGTCGATGTTCGAGACCCCGCCGCCGAGCACGATCACGTCGGGTTCGATCAGATTGGCGAGCATACCCAGCACCCGCGCCAACCGCTCGACATAGCGCGCGAGCGCCGCCTCGGCCTGCGCCTCGCCGGCTTCGGCGCGTGCGGCGATCGCGCGCGGGTCGGGGGCGGTTGCGAGACCTGCGGCGCGCGCGTAGTCGGCGCCGAGCGACGGACCCGAGAGCAGCGTCTCGACGCAGCCATGGCGGCCGCAGCTGCACGGGCCGCGGGACAGCTCGTCGGCGTCGGCGCGCGGCATCGGGACATGGCCGATCTCGCCCGCGACGCCGCGCGCTCCGGTCACCAGAACGCCCCGATGCGCGAAGCCGCCGCCGACGCCCGTCCCCAGGATCAGTCCGAAGGCTGAATTCGCCCCCGCCGCCGCCCCGTCGCGCGCTTCCGACAGCGCGAAGCAATCGGCGTCGTTGGCGAGCCGCACTTTCGCGCCCAGCGCCGTCTCGAGGTCGTCGCGCAGGGGCCGCCCGGTCAGCCAGGGGGCGTTGCCGAAGCGGACTTCGCCGCGCGCCGCGTCGACGATGCCGCAGATGCCGACCCCGATGCGGTCCGGGCGGGCGCCGCATTGCGCGGCCATCTCGGTCACGACCTCTGCGACGGCGGCGAGCGCCGCCGGGTAGTCGCCGCGGGGATTGGGCCGGCGCGCGGCTGCGATTTCGGCGCCCTGCGCGTCGAGAACCGCGCCCGCGATCTTGGTGCCGCCGATGTCGATGCCGAACTGCACGCCGACGCCCCTCCGCTCGCCAGGACACCTGTCTAGGCCGCCGCAGGGCGCGCGCCAAGAGGCGCGGCGGGCGGTCCGGGGCTTGATCCCACGCCGAAACCCGTGCGATTTCGGAGGACGGCGGCGAAGGGGAGAGAGCCACGATGGACACGACGGCGAATCCCGCCCCGGGCGGCGGACCGTGACGGTCGACGCCGCGCCCGGGCCGCTCGCAGGGCGGACCATCGTGCTCTCCGGCGGCAGCCGTGGGATTGGGCTCGCGATCGCCTGCGCCTGCGCGGCCGGCGGGGCGAATGTCGCGATCCTCGCAAAGACGGCTGCGCCGCATCCGAAGCTGCCCGGCACGATCCACAGCGCGGCCGCCGAGATCGAGGCGTCGGGCCGCGCCCATGGCGCGCGCGCCCTGCCGGTGCTGTGCGACATCCGCGACGCCGACGCGGTGACCGAGGCCGTGGCGCAGGTCGCCGAGGCGTTCGGGCGGATCGACGCCGTTGTCAACAACGCCTCCGCCATCAGCCTGACCCCCACCGCCGAGACCGACGTCAAGCGCTTCGACCTGATGACGGGCGTCAACAGCCGCGGGAGCTTCGTCGTCACCCGCGCCTGCCTGCCGCATCTGATGCAGGCGGAGGCCCCGCACATCCTGACCATCTCGCCGCCGCTCGACCTGAGACCGCGCTGGTTCGGCGGGCACCCCGCCTACAGCCTCGCGAAATACGGCATGAGCCTGCTCGCGCTCGGCTGGGCGGCGGAGTTCACAGGGCGCATCGCCTCAAATTGCCTGTGGCCGCGGACCACCATCGACACCGCCGCCGTGCGAAACCTGTTGGGCGGCGCGGAGCTCGCGGCGCGCTCGCGGATCCCGGCGATCATGGGCGACGCGGCGGCGGCGATCCTCGCGCGGCCGGTGAGTTTCTCCGGCTGGTTCCTGCTCGACGATCTGGTGCTCGCGGCGGAGGGCGTGCGGGATTTCGACGCCTATGCGGTCGAGCCGGGCGGCCTGCTGGCCCCCGATTTCTTCGTGCCAGCCGACGCCCCGTCGCCCGACGAGGCCGAGGGCATGCAGGGCTGGCGCGCGCCGCGCCTCTGAGCGCCGGCCTGCTGCGGCGCGCAAGAATGCGTCGGCCCCTGCGCCGTCGCGTGGGGTTGCGAACTCTTTCGCCGCGTGATTTAGCCACTATAGTGCGCGCGCGAGACACGCCGCGGCAGTCGGCGCGGAAAACGGCGGGAGAGACGACAGATGGCGGAGCATCGCCCGGGTGAAATGGACGTTTCCGAGCAGGAGAAGACGTTTCACGGCTTTCTTCGGCTCACGGCCTATGCGATCGCGGTCGTCGTGGCGATCCTGCTGCTGCTGACCTTCCGAATCTGACCATCCCCACATCACGTCCCGAGCGGCCCGCTGCCTGGGCTGCGGACCAAGCGAGAGGAGCGGCATGAAGATCGCAGTGCCGAAGGAGACGCGCGCGCACGAGACGCGGGTCGCGGCGGTCCCCGAGACCGTGAAGAAATTCAAGGCGCTCGGCGCCGAGATCGTCGTGCAGTCGGGGGCCGGAACCGCCGCCGACATCCCCGATGCGGCCTTCGAGGCCGCCGGCGCCTCCATCGCCAAGACCTTCGCCGCGACGCTGAAGGGCGCCGACATCGTCCTGAAGGTGCAGCGCCCGACGGATGCGGAGGTGAAGTCCTTCGCGCAGGGCCAGAAACTGTTCTGCGTTATGGCGCCCTTCGCCGACCGCGAGATCACGGACGCGCTCGCCGCGCAGGGCGTCGACCTGTTCGGCATGGAGTTCATGCCGCGCATCAGCCGCGCCCAAAGCATGGACGTGTTGTCCTCTCAGGCCAACCTCGCCGGCTACAAGGCGGTGATCGAGGCGGCCAACGCCTATGGCCGCGGCATGCCGCAGATGATGACCGCCGCGGGCACGGTCGCGCCCGCCAAGGTGTTCATCATGGGGGTGGGCGTCGCCGGCCTTCAGGCGATCGCGACGGCCCGCCGCCTCGGCGCGATCGTGACCGCGACCGACGTGCGCCCCGCCACCGAGGAGCAGGTCGCCTCGCTCGGCGCCAAGTTCATCGCGGTCAAGAACGAGGAGTTCCTGAACGCGCAGACCGCCGGCGGCTACGCCAAGGAGATGTCCGACGACTACAAGCGCCAGCAGGCCGAGCTGGTCGCCGGCCACATCGCCAAGCAGGACATCGTCGTCACCACGGCGCTGATCCCCGGCCGCAAGGCGCCGATCCTCGTCACTGCGGCGATGGTGGCGAGCATGAAGCCCGGCTCGATCCTCGTCGATCTCGCGGTCGAGCAGGGCGGCAATGTCGAAGGCGCGGAGTTCGACAAGATCGTCGAGACCGAGAACGGCGTGAAGATCATGGGGCTGGCCAACATCCCCGGCAGGCTGGCCGCCGACGCCTCCGCGCTGTTCGCGCGCAACCATTTCAACTTCCTCTCCGCTTTCGTGAAGGACGGCGCTCTGGCGCTGAACGAGGAGGACGAGCTGGTCAAGGGCGTGCGCCTGTCGAAGGATGGCGCGCTGGTGCATCCGTCACTTACGGCGAAAGGCTGATCCGATGTCTGAAGCACTGGACAAACTCAACGCCGCCGCCGAAGCCGCAGCCTCCGCCGCCGCGGCGCTGGCCGAGGCCGCGCGCGGCGTCGCCGCGGACGCAGCGACCGGCGCGGCGCCGCTTGCCGAGGTCGCCGGCCATGGCGTTGCGGCGGCGACCGGGGTGGACCCGTTCGTGTTCCGCTTCGCGATCTTCGTTCTGGCGATCTTCATCGGCTATTACGTCGTGTGGTCGGTGACGCCCGCCCTGCACACGCCGCTGATGTCGGTGACCAACGCGATCTCCTCGGTGATCGTCGTCGGCGCGCTCGTCGCGGTCGGGGCGGACGTGGCCGACGGCGCGACGCAGGCCACCAAGATTTTCGGGTTCATCGCGCTGGTGCTCGCCAGCGTGAACATATTCGGCGGCTTCCTCGTCACCGAGCGCATGCTCGCGATGTACAAGCCCAAAGAGAAGAAGTGAGGGTCTGATCGATGGAGAACTTCGCAGCCCTCGCCTATCTCGTCTGCGGCGTGCTGTTCATCATGGCGCTGCGCGGGCTGAGCCACCCGACGACGTCGCGGCAGGGCAACCGCTACGGCATGATCGGCATGGCGCTCGCCATCGTCACGACGCTGATCGTGGCGGGCCCCTCGGAAAGCTCGGCCTTCCTGACGATCATCGCCGGCCTCGCCATCGGCGGCTTCGCCGGCGCGCGCATCGCCAGGAAGGTCGAAATGACCCAGATGCCGCAGCTCGTCGCGGCGTTTCACAGCCTCGTCGGTCTTGCGGCGGTGTTCGTCGCCGCAGCGGCGCTCTACTCGCCGGTCGCCTTCAACATCGGCGTTCCCGGCGACATCCACGCCGCCTCGCTGATCGAGATGTCGCTCGGCGTGGCCATCGGCGCGATCACCTTCACCGGCTCGGTCATCGCCTTCGCCAAGCTCGACGGGCGCATGTCCGGCGCGCCGATCCTCCTGCCGAACCGCCATCTCATCAACCTCGCCCTCGCGGTCGGTCTGGTGGTCATGGTGGTCACCTTCATCAACACGCAGGACACGTTCTGGTTCTGGGCGATCACGGCGGCGGCGCTGGCGCTCGGCGTGCTGATCATCATCCCGATCGGCGGCGCCGACATGCCGGTGGTCGTGTCGATGCTCAACAGCTACTCGGGCTGGGCGGCGGCGGGCATCGGCTTCACGCTGGGCAACGAGGCGCTGATCATCACCGGCTCGCTGGTGGGCTCCTCGGGCGCGATCCTGTCCTACATCATGTGCCACGGCATGAACCGCAGCTTCATCTCGGTCATCCTCGGCGGCTTCGGCGGGGAGGACAGCTCGGCGGGCGCGGCGGCGGGCGAGCAGAAGCCCTACAAGCGCGGCTCGGCCGACGACGCGGCCTTCATGATGAAGAACGCCGGGAGCGTCATCATCGTTCCGGGCTACGGCATGGCGGTGGCGCAGGCCCAGCACGCGCTGCACGAGATGGCCGACAAGCTCAAGGAGAACGGCGTGGAGGTGAAATACGCCATCCACCCGGTCGCCGGGCGCATGCCGGGCCACATGAACGTGCTGCTCGCCGAGGCGAATGTTCCTTACGACGAGGTGTTCGAGCTCGAGGACATCAACTCCGAATTCGCGCGGACGGACGTCGTCTATGTCATCGGCGCCAACGACGTGACCAACCCCTCGGCAAAAACCGACCCGAAATCGCCGATCGCCGGCATGCCGGTGCTCGACGTCGAGAAGTCCAAGACGGTGCTGTTCGTGAAGCGGTCGATGGGCGCGGGCTACGCCGGCGTCGAGAACCCGCTGTTCTTCATGGATCAGACGATGATGCTGCTCGGCGACGCCAAGAAGATGACCGAGGACATCGTCAAGGCGCTCGACTGACGCGGGTCGTCCGTCCGAGTTCCGCCTCTCGCCCCCCTGCGCCGACGGCTTCGATGGAACGGGCGGGGCGAAGGGCCTTGGGCGCGCCGGCTCCGGCGCGCCGACGTCCTAGGCAAGCGTTAACCGGCTTGAAACCTGCGCCGCCCTGTTCTAGTCACGATGCGGTGGATCATCTCTCAGTCGTCCGCCGGCGGACCTTCAAGGACAGGATGCATGCCCGAACCGACCAGCTCTGATCGTTTCCGGCTCTCCGCGGCGCTCCCCGAAAAATCCGTCCTCATCCTATCCGGCGCGCAGGCGCGCTATTTTCGGCTGACGCCGCGCCGGCAGGCGGCGGCGCTCGCGCTCTGCGCAGCACTTTTGCTGCTGGCGGGCGCGGCCAGCGGCTTCTACCTTGTCGAGAAGTTCGAACGCGCCGACGAGCGCGCGACGCTGCGCGAGACGACGGCGCTCTGGCGATCGCGGGTCTCGGAACTCGAAACGGAGGCGTCGCAGGCGACGATCGCGCGGGTCGAGGCCGAAGCGCGGACGCGCGCGGCGGTCGACGCGCTCGCAGAGCGTCACGACGCGCTGAGCGCGGCGCTTCGCACCGCGCAGGCGCTGGAGGCGCGCCTCGCTGAGGCCGAAGCCCGACGCGAGGCGGCTCAGGCGCAGGCGGCGGAGGCCGCGCAGGCGCAGGCGGAGGCGGGCGCCGCCCGCGCGGAGGCCGAGCAGGCCCGCGCGCGCGCCGAGGCCGACCGGCGCGAACTCGCCGACACTCTGATGCGCGTGGCCGAGGCGCTCGAGACGGCGGCGGTCGCCCGCGACGACGCGATGGCCGACGCCGAGGAAGTCCAGACTGCGCTCGGCGAGCTCGAGAGCAGCGTCGAGGAGCGGCGCGAGGCGCAGGCCCGGCTCCTCGCCCAGATCGAGGCCGCGGCGCAGGCGAGCATCGGCTCGCTCGAGAGCGTGCTGCGCGGCGCGGGCGTCGACGTCGACGCCGTGCTCAACAGCCTGCGGTCCGCGCCGGACGGCGCCGGCGGCCCCTTCCTCCCCGCGCCCGACGACGCCGCGATGATCGCGCCGGAGGAGGCCTCGGCGGTCGTGGCGGTGATGTCCGATCTCGAACGCGTCAACTTGCTGCGGGCGGCGGCGCGCAAGATGCCGTTCGGGGCGCCTGTCAAGGCGCCACATCGCAAGACCAGCGGTTTCGGCGTCCGGCGCGATCCGGTTAACGGCAGGCGCTCGATGCATGAAGGGCTCGACTTCGCCGCGCCCCGCGGCACGCCGATCCTCGCCGCGGCGGAAGGCGAGGTGGTCTTCGCCGGGCGTCAGAGCGGCTACGGAAATGTGATCAAGATCCGGCACGCCTTCGGCTTCGAGACCGTCTATGCGCATCTCAACCGCATCCGCGTCGCGGTCGGCAAGCGGGTGCGCCCGGGCATGCGGATCGGCGACATGGGCAGCACCGGGCGCAGCACCGGCAACCATCTGCACTACGAGGTCCGCGTGAACGGCAGACCCGTCAATCCGAGCAAATTCATCGAGGCCGCACGTCATGTCGATGTTCTCTAAATCCAAGCTCAACGACCCGATCGAGCCGCCTAAGCCGGGCGTCCAGCCGGAAGCGGCGGCCCCGGCCTTCGCGCCCTCCTCCCCCGCGCCCGCCGCTTCACCCGCCTATGCGGCCCCGAAGCCCAAACCGGCCCCGTCGGCGATTTCGTCTGACCTCACCGTCACCGGCAACATCGTCACCACCGGCGATCTGCAGATCGATGGGCGCGTGGAGGGCGACATCCGCGCGCATCTGCTGACCGTCGGCGAGAGCGCCGACATCTCCGGCGAGATCGTCGCCGACGACATCGTGATCCATGGCCACATCCGCGGTCGGGTGCGCGGGTTGAAGGTGCGGTTGACCTCCACGGCGCGCGTCGAAGGCGACATCATCCACAAGACGATCGCCATCGAGTCGGGCGCGCATTTCGAGGGCTCGGTGCAGCGGCGCGACGATCCGCTCGGCGAGGGCAAGCCGGCCCCCGTCGTCGCGCCGCGCGCCGCGCCGGCGCCGCAGGCTGCGCCGAAACCCGCCGACGGGGCCTGAGGAAGCGCGCATTGCGCGCGTCGCGGGTTTGAGGCACGCTCGCCCGCGGGGAGAGCAAACGCGAACGCGCATGCCCAGGACGCGAAAATTTCTCGTGGTCGTCGATCAGACGCCCGAATGCATGGTCGCGCTGCGCTTCGCGGCGCGCCGCGCTGCGCGCACGCAGGGCGGCGTCACCATGCTGTTCGTGATGCCGCGCGCCGAGATGCAGCACTGGCTCGGCGTCGAGGAGATGATGCGCGCGGAGGCGCGCGAGGCCGCGGAGGAGCGGCTGTCGGGCCTCGCCGAGGAGGTGCGCGCCTTGGCCGGCGTCATGCCGGAATTTGCGATCCGCGAAGGCGATCCGGTCGAGGAGGTCTTGGCGCATCTCGAGGAGGACCCCGCGATCGGCGTTCTGGTGCTCGGCGCGGACGCCGCAGGCGACAATCCCGGCCCGCTGGTCTCCGCGCTCGTCGCCAAGCGGGGCGGGCGGATGCCGATCCCGGTGACCGTGGTGCCCGGCTCGCTCGGGCTCGACGAGATCGACGCGATCACCTGAGGCGGTCGCCGCCGTTTCGATCTGTCGTCTTGATTTGGCCGCCGCGGCGGCGCATCTGTCATGGAAACGGAGGCTTCGATGTTCATCCAGACCGAATCCACGCCCAACCCCGCCACGCTGAAATTCCTGCCGGGTCGCACCGTGCTGGCCCAGGGTTCGGCCGACTTCCCGACGCGCGAGGATGCGGCGGGCTCGCCGCTCGCGCGGCGGCTGTTCGCGATCGACGGGGTCGAGTCGGTGTTCTTCGGCTCTGATTTCATCACGGTGGGCAAGTCGGAGATGGACTGGGCGCATCTCAAGCCAGCGGTCCTGGGCGCGATCATGGAGCACTTCACCTCCGGCGAGCCGGTGATGGAGGGCGGCGCGCTCGGCGGCCATGCCGAGCATGACGGCCCGGACGGCGAGATCGTGCGCCAGATCAAGGAGTTGCTCGACACCCGCGTGCGTCCCGCCGTAGCGCAGGACGGCGGCGACATCACCTTCCACGGCTTCGAGAGTGGCGTCGTCTATCTGCACATGCGCGGCGCCTGCGCGGGCTGCCCGTCCTCGACGATGACGTTGAAAATGGGCATCGAGAACCTGCTGCGCCACTACATTCCCGAAGTCTCCGAAGTCAGGCCCGTCGGGGTCTGAGCCGACGTGCGGGGGGCGGCGCAGATGCGCATCCTCGCGCTCGACGCCACCGGGGCGCGCTGCGCCGCCGGAATCTTCGAGGACGGGGCGCTGCGCGCCGAGGCCTGGGAGCCGATGGATCGCGGCCACGCCGAGCGCCTGTTCGCGCTGATCGACGCGGCGCTCAGTCAGGCGCGTGTCCGCCGACGCGACATCGAGGCCATCGCCGTCGCCACCGGGCCGAGCGGGTTTACCGGCGCGCGCATCGGCGTCGCCGCGGCGCGCGGGCTGGCGCTGGGGCTCGGGGCTCCGGCGGTCGGCGCGCAATGGCTCGAAGCGTTGGGGCATGGCGTCGCTGGGGCCTGCCTGGTCGCGCTGCCCGCGTCGGGCGGGGTCGCCGCGCAGCGCTTCCGCGACGGCTTCCCGCTGGGGCCGCCCGAGTTGATGGAGGCGGACGATCCGCGCCTCGTGTGCGCGCCGGGCGAGACGCGGCTCGGTCCCGAAGCTCTGGCGACCGCCGGGCTCGCGCCGCTCGCGCGGTTCGTCGCCGAACGGGTCCGTCAGGGCGGGGCGCCCGCGCCCGCGCCGCTCTATCTCCGCCCGCCCGACGCGGCGCCCTCCGCTCACGCGCCGGCCCCGCGCATCTGACAGCGTATGCGGTTGTCGCCCGACGGCGCCGACTGGAAGGCGCTCGCTGCGCTTCATGAAGCGGCTTTCCGCGATGAAGCCGCGCCCTGCTGGTCGGCGGAGGCCATCGAGGCGGCTGCGCGCGCGCCAGGCGGCGCGCTGTTCGCGCAGGGCGCCGGAGCCTTCGCGCTGACGCGGGTCGCGGCGGGCGAGGGCGAGCTTCTGACGCTGGCGGTCGCGCCGGAGAACCGTCGCCGCGGTCTCGCGCGCCTGCTGCTTGCGGAAACCTGCGCGCATGCGCGGGCGGACGGAGCGCAGGCCATGTTTCTCGAAGTTGCGACGTCGAACGCGGCGGCGCGCGCCCTCTATGCGGGCGCTGGGTTCGCGGAAGTCGGGCTGCGGCGCGGCTACTATCGATCCGCGTGCGGAGCGCGGGTCGACGCCGCCGTGCTGCGTCTCGAACTCTCCGTCGCTCCGTTCAAATCCGTGTGACGTCCGATTCGGCGCAGTCTGTGGACCGCCCCACCGGGGACCGCAAGGAGCCCCTGCTTGCATTTGGCGCCAGTCGCTCTGTGGATTACTCGAGGCGATTTGGCGCAATACGAAGGTTTGAGAGAAAATTTCGTCTGGCCCCTTTCATTCTGTTGACCTATCATGTAAATGCAAATCATGACCGTTCCGGCCATGAATTGAAGCAAGCACAGGCGGGTGATTCGATGGTAGTCGCATCGAAGGAGCCGGGGTTCTGGCCGCCGCCTACCAAGGAGAAAAACATGTCTGACGAGCAGTTCGATCGGTCGAAGTTGCTGAACATGACCTCGCAGATCGTCGCGAGTCACGTCGCCCATAATTCGGTCGGCATGGCGGACCTGCCGTCCCTGATCGAGCAGGTCTACGGCGCGCTGCGCAATCTCGCCGAGCCGCCCAGCGAACCCAAGGAAGAGCTCAAACCCGCAGTCCCGGTCAAGAAGTCGGTCACCGACGATTACATCATCTGCCTTGAAGACGGCAAGAAGATGAAGATGCTGAAGCGGCACCTGATGACCTCCTACAACATGACACCCGAGCAGTATCGGGAGAAGTGGGGTCTGTCGCCGGACTATCCTATGGTGGCGCCGAACTACTCGCTGAAGCGCCAGCGTCTGGCCAAGGAAAATGGCCTGGGGCGCAACCGCCCGGCGCAGGGCTGACCCAACACAGCTGACGGGTGCGAGGCTTTTCAAGCCGCCCCCGTGCGACATATTCGAGAAGGCGCGCCGCTGTGGCGCGCCTTCACCGTTCCGAGGCTCGCCCATGCCCGCTCCCAAGCGCGTCTTCATCAAGAGCTATGGCTGTCAGATGAACGTCTATGACAGCGAGCGCATGGCCGACGCGCTGGCCCCGTCGGGATATGCGCGGGTGGACGACCCCGAGCATGCCGATCTGGTGGTCCTGAACACCTGCCACATACGCGAGAAGGCGGCGGAGAAGGTCTATTCCGAACTCGGACGGCTGCGCGCGCTGTCGCAGGCGCGCGCGGCGTCGGGCCGGCGGCTCGCGATCGGCGTGGCGGGCTGCGTGGCGCAGGCCGAAGGCGCGGAGATCCTGCGCCGCCAGCCGCTGGTCGATTTCGTCGTCGGCCCGCAGGCCTATCACCGCCTGCCGAAGATGGCCGCGCGGGTCGAGGCCGGCGCGCGGGGCCTGATCGACACCGAGTTTCCGACCGAGGACAAGTTCGACCATATCGGTCGCAGCGCCGCCCATCGCGCGGCGCCCTCCGCCTTTCTGACGGTGCAGGAGGGTTGCGACAAGTTCTGCGCGTTCTGCGTCGTGCCGTATACGCGCGGCGTCGAAGCGTCGCGCCCGGTCGCGCGGGTGCTGGACGAGGCGCGCGCGCTCGTCCGGCGCGGGGCGGTCGAGATCACGCTGCTCGGCCAGAACGTCAACGCCTATCACGGGCGGGGCCCGGACGACGCCGCCTGGAGCCTCGCGCGGCTGATCGGCGCGCTCTCCGAGATCGAGGGGCTGGCGCGCATCCGCTACACGACGTCCCACCCCAACGACATGGCCGACGATCTGATCGCCGCCCATGCCGAAAACCCCAGGCTGATGCCCTATCTGCATTTGCCGGTTCAGGCGGGGGCGGACCGGGTGCTGAAGGCGATGAACCGCGGCCACACGGCGGAGTCCTATCTGCGGCTGATCGAACGCATCCGCGCCGCCCGCCCCGACATGGCGATCTCGGGCGATTTCATCGTGGGCTTTCCCGGCGAGACCGAGGCCGAGTTCCAGGCGACGCTCGATCTCGCGGCGGCGGTCGGCTACGCGCAGGCCTACAGCTTCAAGTATTCGCCGCGTCCCGGCACGCCCGCGGCGCAGGCTGAACAGCTTCCCGAGGAGATCAAGGCCGAGCGGCTGGCCCGGCTGCAGGCGCGGCTCGACATGGATCAGGCGATCTTCAACGCCAGCCGCGTCGGCGACGAGATCGACGTGCTGTTCGACAAACCGGGCCGCGCGACCGGGCAGCTTACCGGTCGCAGCCCGTGGCTGCAGGCCGTCCACGCCGAGGCGCCCCCCGACTTGATGGGCCGGATCGTCCGGGTGCGCGTCGAGGAGGCGATGCGCAACAGCCTCGGCGCGGTGCTCGTCGCCGCCTGAAACGCTTCGGCGCGATTTCGCTTGCGCGCGCGGCGGCGGGGCGGCCAATCTGTCTCGACAGGATGCCAGCGACGCAGGGGGGTTCGTGGCGACGCGAGAGCTCGAGACGACGACGCAGACAGCTTCCGCCGACCTCGCGGAGACGCGCCTCGAATTCGCCGACAACCGCAAGCTCATCGACCTGTGCGGAGCCTTCGACCGAAATCTCGCCGCCATCGAGGAAGGCTTCGGCGTGACCATCACGCGCCGGGGCAATCTGCTCGCCCTGCATGGCGAGCGCGGTCCGCGCGAGCGCGCGGGCGCGGCGCTCGGCAAGCTCTACGCCCGGATCGAGGCGGGCCGTCCGGTCGAACCCGGCGACGTCGAAGCCGCGATCCGTATGCCCTCGCCTTTCGCCGAGCGCGGCGCGCGGCGGGACCAGCTCGAACTCTTCGAAAGCGGCCGCGTCGAGATCCACACCCGCAAGAAGACGATCGAGCCGCGCACGCCCGCCCAGCGCGCCTATGTCGAGGCGCTGTTCAAGCACGAGCTGGTCTTCGGCGTCGGACCGGCGGGCACCGGCAAGACCTATCTTGCGGTGGCGGCGGCTGTCTCGATGTTCATCGAGGGGCGGGTCGACAAGATCATCCTCAGCCGCCCCGCGGTGGAGGCGGGCGAGCGGCTCGGCTTCCTGCCGGGCGACATGAAGGAGAAGATCGACCCCTATCTGCGCCCGCTCTACGATGCGATCCATGACATGCTGCCCGGCAAGCAGCTTCAGCGCGAGATGGAGCTCGGCAATGTCGAGGTCGCGCCGCTCGCCTTCATGCGCGGGCGCACCCTCGCCAACGCCTTCGTGGTGCTCGACGAGGCGCAGAACACCACCGAGATGCAGATGAAGATGTTCCTCACCCGGCTGGGCGAGGGCTCGCGCATGGCGATAACCGGCGACCCGACGCAGATCGACCTGCCGCGCGGCGTGCGCTCGGGCCTCGACGAGGCGGCTCGGGTTCTGGAGGGCGTCGAGGGCATCGCCTTCCGCCGCTTCGGCGCCTCCGACGTGGTGCGCCATCCGCTGGTGGCCCGGATCGTCGAGGCCTACGACGCCGACCAGTCCGCGGGCCAATCCGGCGCCAATTCCGGGGCGCGCGCTCGGTGACCTCAGGGTGAACCCGCCGTGACGACGACGGAAGACGCCTCGGTGACCGAATGCGTGATCGAAGCCGAAGGCTGGTCGGCGATCGCCGACCTGGAGGCGCTGGCCGAACGGGCGGCGCGGGCGGCTCTGGCCGAGGCGGGGGTGTCGGCGGAGGGGCGCGAGATCGCGATCCTGTTCGCCGACGACGACGCCCTCGCAGCGCTCAACGCGCAGTTCCGCGGCAAGCCGGCGCCGACCAACGTGCTGTCCTGGCCGGCCCACAGCCTTCGCCCGCCCGCCCCGGGCCGCGCCCCGCCGCCGCCGCCCGCCGCCGCGCCGTTCGGCGGAGCGCTGGGCGACGTGGCGCTCGGCTTCGGGACTGTTGCGAAAGAAGCGCAGTTGCGCGATCTTGCTCTCGGGGCGCATGTCGCCCATCTGATCGCGCATGGGGTCCTGCATCTGCTGGGCTACGATCATGTCGACGACGCCGACGCCGCGCTGATGGAGGCGGCGGAGCGTCGCGCGCTCGCCCGGATCGGGGTGCGCGATCCTTATGAGTGAGACGCCGCGCGACAGGCCGGCGATGGAGCGGATGGACGGACACGCGACGCCCGCGGCCCAGACGGCGGCGGGGCC
Source organism: Rubrimonas sp. (assembly GCF_036788415.1). NCBI lineage: Bacteria > Pseudomonadati > Pseudomonadota > Alphaproteobacteria > Rhodobacterales > Paracoccaceae > Rubrimonas > Rubrimonas sp. Next base: position 55,116 of record NZ_DAIQNN010000013.1, read on the forward strand.
CCTCGGAGAAGGCGACGCCGGCGAGGACGAGCCGCCGAGTTCGCTGCTTGCGCGCCTCTTGCGCCGCTTGCGTCCCGCAGCCGATCCGTCCGAGCCGCCGCCGCCCGAGCCCGGGCGACCGCCTGCGCTGGCCGATCTCGCCCGCCGCGCAGCGCTCGACGAGCGCGCCATGCTGCTCAACGTCATCGCGATGCGCGAGCAACGCGTCGAGGACGTGATGATCCCGCGCGCGGACATCGTGGCCGCCCCCGACACCGCGACGCTCGACCAGCTCGTCGAGATGTTCCGAGAGGCCTCGCTGACGCGCATACCCGTCTTCCGCGAGACGCTCGACGACCCGGTGGGGTTCCTGCACCTCAAGGACCTCGCCTTCGCCTACGGCTTCGACGGCGATCAGGCGCGCGAGGGCTTCTCGATCGAGCGCCATCTGCGCCCGCTGCTCTACGTGCCCCCCTCAATGACGACCGCCAAGCTTCTCGAACGGATGCAGACCAGCCGCAAGCACATGGCGCTGGTGATCGACGAATATGGCGGCGTGGACGGCCTCGTGACCATCGAGGACCTCGTCGAGCAGATCGTCGGCGACATTGAGGACGAACATGACGACGCAGATCCCGCGCCCTGGCGGCGCGAGGCGCCGGGCGTCTATGTCTGCAACGCCCGCGCCGATCTCGAGGCGTTCGAGGCGGAGACCGGCGTGAGCCTGCTCGCCGAAGACCTCGCCGAGGATGTGGACACGCTGGGCGGGCTCGTGTTCATGCTGTCCAACCGCGTGCCCGAGCGCGGCGAGGTGATCGCCCATCCCGACGGCCACGAATTCGAGGTGATCGACGCCGATCCCCGCCGCATCAAGCGCCTGCGGGTGACGCTCGCCGGCGCCGCCGCCCGGCCCGACGCCGCCTGAATGGGGCCTTCGCCCGTCGGATGGCTGGCCGCGCGCGCGGCGCACTGGCCTGTGCGCGGGCGGGCGGCGCTCGCGGCCGCCTCGGGTCTGGCGCTGACGCTCGCGCAACCGCCATACGGGATATGGCCGGCGCTGTTTCTCGCCTGGCCGGCGCTGCTCGGGCTGGTCGCATCGAGCCCGTCGCCCCGGCGCGCCGCGCTGATCGGCTGGGTCGCGGGCTTCGCGCAGTTCCTGAGCGGGCTGCACTGGATCGGCGCTGCGTTCCTCGTCGAGGCGGGCAAGGTCTGGTGGTATGGGCCCGTCATGCCTGTCGCCATCGCGGCTCTGGCCGCCGTGCTCGGCGCGTTCTGGGCCGCCGCCTTCTGGCTGGCGCGCCGCCTCGGCGCGCAGGCGGACTGGCGCGGCGCGATGGCCCTCGCCGGCGCGGTCATGCTGGCCGAGACGGCGCGCGGGATCGTCCTGACCGGATTTCCCTGGGGCCTGCAATCCTACGCCTGGATCGAGACGCCGGCGATGCAGGCTGCGGCGCTGATCGGGGCGCAGGCGCTCGCCGCGGCGACGGTCGCCGCCGCCGCGCTCGCGGGAACGGCGCGGCTGCGCGCGCCCGGCCCGGCGCTCGGGACGCTCGCACTGGTCGGCGGCGCATGGGTCTGGGGAGCGCAGCGGCTGGCGGACGCGCCCGCGCCCGCAGCGGACGCGCCGGTGATCCGCCTCGCGCAGCCCAATGTCGGTCAGCGCGACAAATGGGCGCCGGAGAATCGCCTGCCGATCTTCGAGCGGCTGCTGCTGCTGACCGAAGCGCCGCATGACGGCGCGCGCCCCGCGCTCGTCATCTGGCCCGAAGTCGCCGTGACCTTCCTGTTCGACGAAAGCCCCGACGCGGTCGCGCGGAGCGTGGAGGCCGCGGGCGGCGCGGCGCTGGCGGTCGGATCGGTGCGGCGCGAGGGCGGGCGGCTCTACAACAGCTTGCTCGCCTACGACGCCGCCGGCGCGCCGCTCTGGACTTACGACAAGCGCCATCTCGCGCCGTTCGGGGAATACGTGCCTTACGCCTGGGTGCTGGGCGCGCTTGGGATCGGCACGCTCGGCGACGGGCTGAGCGGCTTCGCGCCGGGCGAGGCGGACGGCCCGTTCGCCGTGCCGGGTCTGCCGCCCGTCGCGCCGCTGATCTGCTACGAGGCGATCTTTCCGTTTCATGTCCGACAAGCCGCGCGCGGCGCGGGCTGGATGCTGCAGATCACCAATGACAGCTGGTTCGGCGACAGCGCGGGCCCGTGGCAGCACCTCGCCCAGGCGCGGGCGCGCGCGATCGAGCTCGGCCTGCCGGTGGCGCGCGCCGCCAACACCGGGGTCTCGGCGATGATCGACGCGCGGGGCCGCGTGCTGACCTCGCTGGACCTCGACCGCCGCGGCGCCCTCGATTCGCCTCTGCCGCCGCCGGAGGCCCGCCCCACCCTCTATGCGCGCACCGGCGACGCGCTCTGGCTCGCGCTATTCGGGATCGTCTGCGCAGGTGTTCTCGTCAGGCGGGCATCAGTTCCACGTCTCAGTTGCCGAATGCGTTAATTTCCGACATTTATTGATAAAATTTATTTCAAGACAACCGCAGCGCGCGCATCCTCCGCCATGTTCAGAGGAGTTGCAGTGGTGTCCAAGTTTCCCGATCCTGTCGACCTGCATGTCGGCGCCCGCCTTCGCTACCGCCGGATGCTGATCGGCATGAGCCAGGAGGCGCTCGGCGACGCTCTGGGGCTGACCTTCCAACAGGTCCAGAAATACGAGAAGGGCCAGAACCGCATCGGCGCCAGCCGCCTGCACCGGATCGCGGTGACGCTCCGCGTGCCCGTCGGCTTCTTTTTCGAAGGCCTTGCGGAGGGCGCGACCGATCCGGCGCAGGAGGCGGCGGGCGTCCTCAATCCGATGAGCTTCGTCGCATCGCCCGAGGGGTTGCAGCTCAACCTCGCCTTTCAGCGGATCGACGACGCCGCCACGCGCCGCAAGATCGTCGATCTGGTCGAGACCCTGGCGCGCGCAGCAACCGCCTGACGCGCAGCCTTTGCGTTGACGCGCGCGGCGTCGGCGCCCTAGGAGACGGGCGCCGCAGGGATCTCCCTGCATCTGCCGGGAGGGTCCGCTTTGGCGCGCCAGAATTATCTCTTCACCTCCGAGTCGGTGTCCGAAGGCCATCCCGACAAGGTCTGCGACCAGATCTCCGACGCCGTCGTCGATCTCATCATCGGCCGCGAGCCCGAAGCGCGCGTCGCAGTCGAGACGGCGGCGACCACGAACACCGTGGTCCTGATGGGCGAGGTGAAGATCTCCGACGCCAACGCCCCGGCCCCCGAAGAGATCGCCCATGTCGCGCGCGAGACGATCCGCGAGATCGGTTATCAGCAGAAGGGCTTCCACTTCCGCACCTGCAAGATCGACACCTACATCCACGAGCAGTCCGCCGACATCGCGCAGGGCGTCGACGCGGCGGACAACAAGGACGAGGGCGCAGGCGATCAGGGCATCATGTTCGGCTATGCAACCGACGAGACGCCCGAGCTGATGCCCGCGCCGATCCTCTACGCCCACAAGATCCTTCGGGTGCTCGCCGAGGCGCGCCGCTCTGGCGCCGAGCCGGTGCTCGGGCCGGACGCCAAAAGCCAGATCACTGTGGAGTATCAGGGCGGCAAGCCCGTGCGCGCCCACACCATCGTGCTCTCGACCCAGCATCTCGACCCCAACATGACTTCGGCGGACGTGCGCGCGGTCGTCGAGCCCTACATCGTCAAGACCTTGCCCGAAGGCTGGATCGACGCGCAGACCGCCTGGCACGTCAACCCGACGGGCCGCTTCGTGATCGGCGGACCGGACGGAGACGCCGGGCTGACGGGCCGCAAGATCATCGTCGACACCTATGGCGGCGCGGCCCCGCATGGCGGCGGCGCGTTCTCGGGCAAGGACCCGACGAAGGTGGACCGCTCGGCGGCCTATGCGGCGCGCTATGTCGCGAAGAACGTCGTCGCGGCGGGGCTGGCGCGGATGTGCACCTTGCAGCTTTCCTACGCGATCGGCGTCGCCGAGCCGCTGTCGATCTATGTCGACACGCATGGCACCGGCGAAGTCGCTGAAGAGGCCATCGAGAAGGCGATCCGCGAGACCGTGTCGCTCACGCCGCGGGGCATCCGCACACGGCTCGGGCTCAACCGCCCGATCTTCAAGCGCACGGCGGCCTACGGCCATTTCGGCCGCGAGCCCGACGCCGAGGGCGGCTTCTCCTGGGAGAAGACCGATCTGGCGGCGGCGCTCAAGGCGGCGGTCTGAGACAGGGTCGGCGCCTTCGCGGTGACGCGCGTTCCTGACCGCGAGGGCGCGCCGCAGCGCCTCGATGGGGCGCCCTGGCGCAACCTCTATGGGCGGCGCAGGGGCAAGACCCTGCGCGCCCGGCAGGCGGAGTTGCTCGACACGCTGCTGCCGACTCTCGCGCTGCCCGGCGTGGACTGGGAGGCCAATCCCGAGCGCCGCCCGCTCGACCTCGCCGCGCTGGCGCCGCAGGCCCGCGAGGTTCGGCTCGAGATCGGCTTCGGCGGCGGCGAGCATCTGCTGGCCGAGGCCCGCGCCGAGCCCGATGTCGCGCATATCGGCTGCGAGACCTTCGTGAACGGCGTGGCGATGTGCCTCTCGGCGCTGGACCGCGCGCCGGCCCCCAATGTGCGGCTGCATGCGGGCGATGCGCGCTTCCTGTTCGACGTGCTGCCCGAGGGCTCTCTGGCGCGCGTCAGCCTGCTCTACCCCGATCCATGGCCGAAACGCCGCCACTGGGAGCGCCGCTTCGTCAATCCGGACAATCTCGACGCCATCGCGCGGCTGCTGCGGCCGGGCGGCGAATTCCGCGTCGCCACCGACATCGACGACTACGCCCGCCACACGCTGATGCGCATCGCCGCCCGCCCCGAATTCCTCTGGCTGGCCGAGCGCCCGGACGACTGGCGGCGGCCCTGGCCCGGCTGGCCCGGCACCCGCTACGAGGCCAAGGCGCTGCGCGACGGCCGGGCGCCAAGCTATCTGCGCTTCGCCCGGCGTTGACACATCGCGTTTCGAGCTACCTTATGTCGCAGACGCTGCGATGGAGACGCATGATGCGCAGTTTCATCCGCCTCGCCATGTTCGGCCTGCTGCTGCTCGCCACCACCCGCGCGGACGGGCGCCCCCGTTTCGGGCGGCGCATCGACAAGCGGACGCGGGCGGCGTAAACGGCGGCGCGAACCGCAAGGGAGCGCCGCATGACCGTCCAGTCGCCGACCGACGCCGCGCCGCAGCCGCTCCGCGCCCGCGCCTCCGGGCCGCTGCGCGGCGCTGCGCCGATCCCCGGCGACAAGTCGGTCTCCCATCGCGCGCTGATCCTCGGCGCGATGACGGTCGGCGAAACCCGTATCGCGGGGCTTCTGGAAGGCGAGGACGTGCTCGCCACCGCCGCCGCGATGCGCGCCTTCGGGGCCGATGTGACGCGCGAGGGCGAGGGACGCTGGCGGGTGCGCGGCGTGGGCGTCGGCGGCTTCGCGGAGCCCTCCGACGTGATCGACTGCGGCAATTCCGGCACCGGCGTGCGCCTGATCATGGGCGCGATGGCGACGACGCCGATCTGCGCGACCTTCACCGGCGACGCGAGCCTGCGCAGTCGCCCGATGGGGCGCGTGACGAAGCCGCTCGCCCGCTTCGGCGCGCAGGCGCATGGCCGCAGCGGCGGTAGGCTCCCCCTCACCCTCGTCGGCGCGCGCGACGCAGGCCCCGTCGAGCACCGCCTCGAGGTCGCCTCCGCACAGGTCAAGTCGGCGATCCTGCTCGCCGGGCTCAATGCGCCGGGCCGGACCGTCGTCATCGAGCCGACCCCCACCCGCGATCACACCGAGCGCATGCTGGCGGGCTTCGGCGCGCAGGTCGAGGTCGAGGCCGAGCCCGGCGGCGCCCGGGTCATCCGTCTGACCGGCCAGCCCGACCTCGCCCCCGTCTCCATCGCCGTGCCGCGCGACCCCTCCTCCGCGGCCTTCCCCATCGCCGCCGCGCTGATCGTCGAAGGCTCCGACGTCACCGCGCCGGGCGTCTCGCTCAACCCCACCCGCGCGGGCTTCTACGAGACGTTGCGCGAGATGGGCGCCGCCCTGACCTTCGAGAACCCGCGCACCGAAGGCGGCGAGCCCGTCGCCGACCTGCGCGCGCGCTTCTCCCCAAATTTGCGCGGCGTCGAAGTCCCTCCCGAGCGCGCGGCCTCGATGATCGACGAATACCCCGTCCTCGCCGCGCTCGCCGCCTTCGCCGAAGGCGTCACCCACATGCCCGGCGTGCACGAGCTGCGCGTCAAGGAATGCGACCGCATCGACGCGATGGCGCGCGGGCTGGAGGCCTGCGGCGTGCGCGTCGCCGAGACGCGGGACAGCCTGACCGTCCATGGCCTCGGCGCAGGCGGCGTCCCCGGCGGGGCGACAGTGGCGAGCCGGCTCGACCACCGCATCGCGATGAGCTTCCTCGTGCTCGGCCTCGCCGCCCGCGCGGTGGTGACGGTGGACGACGCCAGCCCAATCGCCACCAGCTTCCCCGGCTTCGCGCCGCTGATGCGCGGGCTCGGCGCGACGCTCGAAGCGCCCGCGAATCGATGAGTGGAGACGCGTTGCGCTTCACCGTCGCCATCGACGGCCCCGCCGCCGCCGGCAAGGGCACGATCGGGCGGGCGGTGGCCGAGCGCTTCGGCTTCGCCCATCTCGACACCGGCGCTCTCTACCGCGCCGTCGCCGCGCTTGTGCTGGAGGCGGGGGCCGACCCGTCGGACGCCGCCCGCGCCGAGGCCTGCGCCCGCGCGCTCGACCCCGCCGATCTCGACCGCCTGCCGCTGCGGTCGGGGCCTGTCGGCGAGGCGGCCTCGGTGGTCGCCGCACACCCGCAAGTGCGCGCCGCGCTTCTGGAATTCCAGCGCGCCTTCAGCCGCCGGCCCGGCGGCGCCGTGCTCGACGGGCGCGACATCGGCACGGTCGTCTGCCCCGACGCGCAGGTGAAGCTCTATGTCACCGCCGCCCCAGAGACCCGCGCCGCCCGCCGCGCCGCCGAACTCGGGCAGCCGGTCGCGCAGGCGCTCGCCGATCTGCGCAAGCGCGACGCGCGCGACGCCGGTCGCGCCGACGCCCCGATGCGCGCCGCCGAGGACGCGCTCTTGCTGGACACCACCGATTTGGCTATAGGCGAGGCCGTCGCCGCGGTTGCGGCGCTGATCGCCGAAAGACTGCACGAGGCTCGGCCGGAAAACACGGTCTGAGCGTCGCGCATTTTCGCATCCGCGCGAGCCCTGACGGCGCGAAACCCTGAAAGACCGCCGGAGACAACCGGCAGGCCAGTCACAGCTTAGGAGACACATGCGCATGGCGAAGGCCGCAATGGACGAATTCGAAGCCCTCCTCAACGAGAGCTTCACGCTCGACGCCCCCGAAGAAGGCTCCGTCGTTAGGGGCACGGTGCTCGCGATCGAAAACGGTCAGGCGATCATCGACATCGGCTACAAGATGGAAGGCCGCGTCGACGTCAAGGAATTCGCGCGCCCCGGCCAGGCCGCCGATCTCAAGCCCGGCGACACCGTGGAAGTCTATCTCGACCGCGTCGAGAACGCCCGCGGCGAAGCTGTGCTCTCGCGCGAGAAGGCTCGCCGCGAGGAAGCCTGGGACCGGCTCGAGAAGGCCAACGACAAGCAGGAGCGCGTCGAGGGCGCGATCTTCGGGCGCGTCAAGGGCGGCTTCACCGTCGATCTCGGCGGCGCCGTCGCCTTCCTGCCCGGCTCCCAGGTCGACGTGCGCCCAGTGCGCGACGTGGGCCCGCTGATGGGCATCCCGCAGCCCTTCCAAATCCTCAAGATGGACCGCCGCCGCGGCAACATCGTCGTCTCCCGCCGCGCCGTTCTGGAGGAATCCCGGGCCGAGCAGCGCGCCGAGATCGTCGGAAAGCTGGGCGAGGGCGACATCATCGACGGCGTGGTCAAGAACATCACCGATTACGGCGCCTTCGTGGATCTCGGCGGCGTCGACGGCCTGCTGCACGTGACCGACATGGCGTGGCGCCGCGTCAACCACCCCTCCGAGATCGTCTCCATCGGCGAGACGGTCAAGGTGCAGGTGGTCAAGGTCAACAAGGACACCCAGCGCA